>JBJEQU010000184.1:0-12402 GCA_051881935.1 Porcipelethomonas sp.
TCCTTATTCATATAGGCGAGCATTAATACAGTTTTCGTATCTGCCTCAAAACAGATGGCAGGTATCAGCTCACCCTTGACAAAAAACCTGTCAAGATCATTCATATCAATTTTTATCATAATTCACCAATCCTTTACCAGATCCCCATTACATGCTGCATAGCAAGACTTACGCATGCTATGGACACCCAGCACACAAGTCCCATAAAAATAGGCTTTACGCCTGTCTTTACAAGCTTTACAATATTTGTATTTATACCGATTGCAGCCATTGCCATAATAATTAAAAATTTACTGCAGTTTTTCAGAAATCCGAAAATATTTTCCGATGTGCTGATTACTGTTTCATTGCCGGCAAAAACCGAGGACACAACAGTAGTGATGACTGACGCAAGAACAAAGTAAATAATAAACATAGGGAATATTTTTGCAAAGTTTATTTTTGACCTGCTGCCTGCCCCGGAAGATGCCCTTTTTTCTTTCCTTATCCTTACAACAGAAAGCACAAGGGTAATCGGAATTATAGCAAGGGTTCTTGTAAGCTTTACTATAGTTGCCGTATCAAGAGTATTGCTGCCGTGAATACCGTCCCACGCCGCAGCCGCAGCTGTTACAGAGGATGTATCATTTACAGCAGTTCCGGCAAAGAGTCCGAAGCCTTCATCCGAAAGTCCCAGCCAGCCTCCGAGGGAAGGGAAAATAAGTGCAGCCAGTATATTAAAAAGAAAAATAACCGATATAGACTGGGCTATCTCCTCATCGTCCGCATCAATTACCGGTGCTGTTGCCGCAATGGCTGAACCTCCGCAGATACTTGATCCGACCCCGATAAGTGTAGAAATTTTTGAAGGGACCTTCATAAGCTTGTGAATGCCAAAAGCGACTACGAGAGATGTCGCAATAGTGGAGACTATTATAGGCAGTGACTGTTTTCCGGTTTTGAGTATCGTGGAAAGATTAAGTCCGAAGCCCAGCAGGATCACCGCATATTGCAGTATCTTTTTTGAAGTAAAGGCAACACCGCTCTGAAATCTGGTCTTATCCCTTATTATCATTGTCAGTATCATTCCGGCAATAATAGCGAAAACCGAACCGCCTATTACAGGAAAAAGCTTTCCTAAAAACCATGACGGAACTGCTATACAAAGGCACAGCAGAATTCCCCACATATTCTTTTTTACAAAATTCATAGTTCTCAGAGCATCCCCTTTTTTATCTTACAATTATGTTTCTTTCACGGCAGTGCTTTTTAACATCAGAAACCGTAAGCTCCTTAAAGTGGAACAGCGAAGCCGCAAGAGCTGCTGTTGCGCCGGTTTTTTCAAATACCTCAGAAAAATCATCGATTTTTCCGGCTCCGCCGCTGGCGATGACCGGTATATTTACGGAACTGCATACAGCACTGAGCATTTCAATGTCAAAACCGGCTTTTGTGCCATCCGCATCAATAGAGTTAAGACAGATCTCACCTGCCCCGAGCTGTTCAACCTTTCTGACCCAGTCAATAAGATCAATTCCCATGTCAACACGTCCGCCGTTTATGTATACCGTCCATTTTTTATCGGCAATTTTTTTTGCATCAATACCGACGCATATACACTGACTTCCGAATATATCCGCTCCGTCATGAATGAGCTGCGGGTTTTTTACAGCCTGTGAATTGACCGAAACCTTGTCTGCGCCTGCTCTCAGTGTCTCCCTTATATCGTCAACAGTTTTTATACCGCCCCCCACCGTAAGAGGAACAAAGACCTTTTTTGCAGTCTCCCTTACAACGTCGAGGAAAACACCCCTGCCCTCAAAGGAGGCTGTAATATCATAAAAGACTATCTCATCAGCGCCCTGTCTGTTATATTCCTCAGCAGACATGACCGGATCGCCGACTTCCCTTATACCTTCAAAATTGACCCCCTTAACGACCTTTCCGTCCCGGACATCAAGGCATGGTATAATTCTCTTTGCCAGCATTTTACTCACTCTCCCCTATCGCAACGGCTTCTCTTAAATCAAGAGTACCCTTATAAATTGACTTGCCGCATATAGTCCCGTAAAGATCAAGCTCCTTGCATGCCTTTATATCATCTATAGTATGAACTCCTCCGCTTGCAATTATACAGCATTCTCCCTTTGTTTCCTCTGAGAGCTTTGCAAGCTGGGAAATATTGACGCCGGAAAGAGTGCCGTCCTTGGCAATGTCAGTTACTATAAAATATTTCACACCGTATTCAATCATCTTTTTTGTAAGGTCAATGTAATTTACATCAGAGCTTTCAAGCCAGCCCTCTGTTGCAATCATTCCGTTCATAGAATCTATTCCTACTGCGATCTTCTCACTGCCGAACCTGCTTACAGCGTCCTTTACAAGCTGAGGGTTTTTCAGGGCGGCGGAACCTATTATGACTCTCGTTATACCCATCGAGAGGTACTCCTCAATGGTTTCAAGATTTCTTATGCCGCCCCCCACTTCAATTTTAAGTGAGGTGTTCTGTGCAACATCCCTGTATATCTCAGTGTTTACCGGTCTGCCCTCCTTTGCACCGTCAAGGTCAACCATGTGGATCCAC
The DNA here is from genome assembly GCA_051881935.1 of Porcipelethomonas sp. Taxonomy (GTDB): domain Bacteria; phylum Bacillota; class Clostridia; order Oscillospirales; family Ruminococcaceae; genus Porcipelethomonas. The sequence continues at coordinate 2,564 of JBJEQU010000184.1, forward strand.
GATGCACCTGCCTTCTCAAAGCCTTTTGCAGTTTCCATATAATCTGCCGCAACCTTCTCCACAGTGGAAAAGTCACCCTTAAAGAGCCTTACGCAGTTTCCGTCCTTTATATCAATAGCCGGAAGTATAATCATTTTATCAGCCCTCCGAAATTTCCCAGAATTTTAAGACCTGTCTCACCGCTTTTTTCCGGATGAAACTGTGCACCAAAAACAGTACCGCCGTCGAAAACCAGCGCCGGAACTCTTCCGCCATACTCCGAATAGGCAGCAATATTTTTATCAGCACATTCAGCCTTATACGAATGAACAAAATAGACATAGCTGTCTTCATCAAGTCCGGAGAGAAGGGGGCATTCATTAAGCTTTTCCAGTCTGTTCCATCCCATATGAGGGATTATGAGATCTTCCTCCTCCATTTTCCGGACGCTTCCCTGAATAAGTCCCAGTCCGTCACATTCCCCGAATTCATATCCCTTTTCAAACAAGAGCTGCATCCCAAGGCATATGCCGAGAAAGGGCTTTTTACGGGCTTCTTTTTTAATCGTCTCAACAAGTCCGCTTTTACTGAGCATTTCCATTGCACTTGGAAATGCTCCCACCCCCGGAAGAATTACAGCATCGGCATTTTCAATATCTTCCTTTGAATTTGTAAGCTTATTCTCCATTCCGAGAAAATCAAGAGCATTTTTTACGCTGAATATATTTCCTGCCCCATAATCTATTACCGCAATCATATTACAATGCTCCTTTCGTAGAAATAACCCCGCCGTTTTCCAGCGGCTTTACAGCCGCTTTCAGAGCGCGGGCAACAGCCTTGAACAGTGCTTCACATTTGTGATGATCATTAAGTCCGTACACCATATTCAGATGCATGGTAATGCCTGCATTAAAGGCAAACGCCCTGAAAAATTCCTCTGTAAGGCATGCGTCATATTCCCCGATCATCTGGTTTGTAAATTCACCTTTGAAAACCAGATATGGTCTGTTGCTTACATCAAGGGAGCAGAATGACAGTGCTTCGTCCATTGGTATATACGCTGTTCCGTATCTTGCGATTCCGGATTTGTCTCCCAGCGCCTTTGCAAGTGCCTGACCGAGGACAATACCGGTATCCTCCACAGAATGATGACCGTCCACATACAGGTCTCCTATGCATTTCACCGACATGCTTATTCCGCTGTGCTTTGAAAGTGCAGTAAGCATATGGTCGAAAAAGCCTATGCCGGTATCTATATCGGAATTACCTTTTCCGTCAAGCCTGACCTCCGCCCTGATCTGTGTTTCATTAGTTTTTCTTTCAACAATACCGCTTTTCATTGCAATCCCCCCCTTAACCTATAATCTCTTTCAGTACCCCGACAAGCCTGTCCATTTCATCAGGAGTGCCGACAGTTATTCTGAGGTGATCTGAAATTCTCGGCTTATTCCAGTGACGCACAAATATTTTCTTTTCCTTTAATTTATCGAAAATTTCCTGTCCGCCCATGGAATTATGAGAAGCAAAAATAAAATTGCTCATTGAGTCTGTAAAGGTAAAGCCAAGCTTTGAAAGCTCTGTCTTTGCCTGCTCACGGGTATTTATAATTTTCTTGGTGGTTTCCCTGAAATAATCTTCATCCCTGACAGCTGCCGCACCGCAAAGCTGTGTAACATGGTTCATTGTATATGAATTTACCGAAAACTTCACATCGTTCATATATTTTATCAGCTTTTCATTTCCCATTGCAAAGCCTATGCGCATACCTGCCATTGACCGTGATTTTGAAAAAGTCTGGATAACAAGGAGATTATCATATTTATCTATAAGTCTGAGGCAGCTTTCTCCGCCAAAGTCAATGTATGCCTCATCGATCATTACAATGGAACCGGGATTTGATTTTACAATATCCTCTATCATGTCCACACTTTCCAGCACTCCTGTAGGAGCATTGGGATTCGGGAATATAATACCTCCGTTTTCACATTTGTAGTCTTCCGGAACAATCCTGAAATTCTCATCAAGGGGCATGCACCGGTATGGGATACGATAGACCTCTGCCCATACATCATAGAATGAATAGGTAACATCCGGAAACAGTATTGGCTTGTCCGAATTGAAAAAGGTCATAAATGCCATGGATATTACATCGTCCGAACCGACTCCGACAAATACCTGAGATTTTTTCAGTCCGTATCTCTCTGCAATGGCAGAAACAAGAATGTCTGATTCCGGATCAGGATACAGACGCATTTTCTTTTCATCAAAGCTGTCGAGAATATTCCTTACAGCCGGACAGGGAGGATACGGATTTTCATTGGTATTAAGCTTTATTATATTGTTGTCCTTTGGCTGTTCACCCGGTATATAAGGCTCAACTCTTCTAACATTTTCTTCCCAGCTCATTTTTTTCTCCATTCTGTCAGCAGAATATTTTATGCAAATGATTATTCAAATCTTACCTTTATAGCATTTGCGTGTGCAGTAAGTCCTTCCCTCTCAGCAATAAGAACGATATCATCCTTTGCCTCTCTGAGAGCCTCTTCAGTATAATAAATATAGCTTGAACGCTTGATAAAGCTTGATACTGAAAGAGGCGAGAAAAATCTTGCAGTACCGCTTGTAGGCAGAACGTGGTTAGGACCTGCATAATAATCTCCCAGCGGCTCTGAAGCGTAATTTCCCAGGAAAACTGAACCGGCATTGTCAAGCTTGCCGATATATTCCGTAGGGTTTTTCATAAGTACTTCAAGGTGCTCCGGAGCGATTGCATTTGCAAGCTCTACCGCACAGTGAGGACAATCACAGATAATGATCATTCCGTAATCGGTCAGCGACTGCTCTATGATATCCTTTCTTGAAAGATACTGCATCTGTCTTTCAATTTCAGCGATAGTCTGGTCTGCAATCTCCTCACTTGTTGTAAGGAGAATTGAAGAAGCGAGTCTGTCATGCTCTGCCTGTGACATAAGGTCTGCCGCAACAAATTTCGGGTCGGCAGTTTCATCTGCCATAACGAGGATCTCACTGGGTCCTGCGATCATGTCAATATCAACCTGACCGTAGAGAAGCTTCTTTGCAGTGGCAACATAGATATTTCCCGGACCTACGATCTTGTCCACCTTCGGAATCGATTCAGTACCGTATGCAAGTGCCGCAACAGCCTGTGCACCGCCGGTCAGGAAGATTCTGTCAACTCCGCATATTGCCGCAGCTACTAAAATATCCTTGTTTGGCGTACCGTCCTTGAGAGGAGGAGTAACCATGATTATTTCCTTTACTCCTGCAATCTTTGCGGGAACGGCATTCATGATAACACTCGACGGATATGCAGCAGTACCGCCCGGAACGTAAAGACCTACCCTTTCAAGTCCTCTGACTCTCTGTCCCAGCATTACTCCGTTGTCTTTTGAATTCATAAAGCCCTGTTCCCTCTGACGGTTGTGGAAATCAGCAACATTCTCCATGGAGTTTAAAAGGGCATTTACAAAATCCTCATCAGCCTCATCAAGAGCATCGTTAATGACCTCCTGAGGGACTTCGTAATACTTAGGGAGACTTCCGTCAAATTTAAGGGTATAATCATTAACAGCCTTATCGCCGTTTTCCTTGACATTTTCGATTATCTCGTTTACAACCTGTTCAACCTTTTTGTTTGTTTCACCGCTGCGCTTTTTAAGATTTTTCAGAAATTCAATTTCGTCCTTGCCGTTTGCATATATTTTACTTATCATTTTAAATTCTCCTCAATTATTTTAATAAGATCTTCAATTTCCTTCTGACGAAGCTTTAAGCTTACAGTATTTACAATAAGTCTTGCGGAAATAGGAACTATATCCTCAATAACCTCCAGTCCGTTTTCCTTAAGGGTCGTTCCCGTTTCTACAATGTCCACAATACCGTTTGAAAGCTCAAGCAGTGGTGCAAGCTCAACAGAGCCTTCTATCTTGACAATGTCAACATCCATTCCCTTGCTTTCAAAAAATGTCCTTGCAACATTGGGGTATTTTGTGGCGATAGTCTTTACGCCGTAGCCTGCATAAAAGTCCGTACCCTTTTTTACGGCAAGGGCGAACTTGCATTTTCCGAATCCTAAATCAACAAGCTCGAAAAACTTTCCGCTCATTTCAATAATAGTGTCCTTGCCAACAACGCCCATATCGCATACACCATGCTCAACATAGGTAATTACATCGTTTGCCTTTGCAAGAACAACTTCTATATTTGCGTTTCTGACCGGCAGAATAAGCTTTCTTCCCTTATCTCTTATTGCCGAACAGTCGAAACCGGACTTTTCAAGAAGTCCCACTGTATCCTTTTCAAGCCGTCCCTTTGTAAGGGCAATTCTAAGCGGTTTAGACATTTATTCCGCCTCCTTTACATTCTCATCAACAATAATCAGCTTTGATATTCCTCTGTCACGGCAGTATTCTCTTGTTTCCTCTGCCGAATCAAAAAGCGACATTTCAATGATCTGTCCCTGTTTTCTCATTTTTTCAGCGATTTCAAGAGCCTTCATTTCATATCCCTCCGCCGCAAATACTACTGCATCTGCCTGATCCGGATGAGCCTCTGTATGCTTTATCTCAACCTTTGTTACAGCGTCAACATTTACTGCAAAGCCTGTCGCCGGAATGTCATAACCGAAATCCTCAATAAGCTTGTCGTAGCGTCCGCCGGACAGGACTTCCTCGCCATATCCTTCAAGATAACCCTTGATGATAACACTTGTGTAATAGTCAGTCCTGTTCACCATGCCAAGGTCAACTGTCAGGTTGCCGTTTCCGATAATTTTTGAAACCTGGTTGTAAAGCTCCTTTAAGTTTGTGAGCACCGCATCAATCTTTTCATCAGAGAACAGCTTTGAAGCCTTTTCAAAGACCTCTTCGCCGCCGAAAAGTCCGGGGAGCTTTTTAAGAGCATGTGTCACCTCGTTTTTGCCGATGCTGTCAAGAAAATCGTTAAGAGCCGGATAGTTCTTTGCTTCAATATATTCTCTGATAATTTCCTTTTTCTCATCATCAATATCAAGCTTGCCTACAAGCTCTCTGAAAAATCTTATATCACCGATCTCCAGGGAAAAGCTTCCTGAAGAGCTTGAGGAAAGAACCTCGATGGCTGTAGAAATAACCTCAAGGTCAGCCATTTTTGAGGACGAGCCGATAAGCTCAATTCCGGTTTGTGCGATCTGTGCACTCTTTCCCTTCAAAGACGGTGCCATATTGAATACGCACTGATTATAGCAAAGACGCATAGGGAGCGGAGTATCTTTAAGACGTGTTGCAACGATTCTCGCAATTGGGATAGTATTGTCCGGTCTTAAAACAAGCAGTCTTCCCTTGCTGTCAGTAAGCTTAAAAAGCCTTTCCTGAGGAAAATATTCGGAACTATGGTTAAAAACATCGTAAAATTCTATTACGGGTGTCAGCAGCATGCTGTAGCCTCTGCTTTTAAAAATACCATGGATCTTGTCCTCAACCGACTGTCTTATTATACATTCATTAAACAGCAGATCCCTGGTACCCTCGGGAGTTATAAGGTCATTTTTTTTCATATCATTCTCCTTAACAATCACTTTAGTGTGCTAACATATTACTATAATATCAAAACAATTCCAAAAAGTCAAGCTAAAAAAGTGTCATCTGACTCGTTTTAGGCAGACTGCCCAATGCACCCATTTTTTCCAGCGCCTCTATTGTTGTTTTTGACGCACCGCTTTTATTCTGAAGCTCCTCAATTGAGATGAAATCCTTTTTCTGTGCTGCCTCATAAAGCTTGACGGCAGCGTTTTCCCCGACGCCGGAAATAGCATTAAAAGGAATCCTTATTTTCCCATCCTCAATGAGATATTTAGTGGCATGTGATTTATATATGTCAACAGGCAGGAAATCATATCCTCTTGTCATCATCTCATTGATAATGAGGAGAAGGTCATAGGTATCCTTTTCCTTTGCACTTTTTTCGTTGCCTTTCAAACGCAGCTCCTCGATCTTGTTGCGTACAGAATTTATTCCGCTTACAACAGTATCAATATCAAAATCTGCACCTCTTGTTGTAAAGTAGGTAGAATAGAATTCCAGCGGCTTGTAAAGCTTGAACCATCCCAGCTTTATAGCAGCGATTACATACGCAGCGGCATGTGCTTTAGGGAACATGTACTTGATTTTAAGGCAGCTGTCTATATACCACTGGGGAACATCATGTTCTTTAAGCATTTCCACTATTTCCGGGGTAAAGAATTTCGGTGCCTTTCCCTTTCTGGTAAACTCCATGATATTGAATGCCATTTTAGGCTCAACCCCTTTATAGAGCAGATATGTCATGATACTGTCACGTGTTCCGATAACGTCTGAAATTGTACAGATATTCTGGTCGATAAGGTCTTTTGCATTGCCAAGCCATACGTCCGTACCGTGGGACAGTCCGGAAATCTGGAGAAAGTCACTGAACTTTGTGGGCTTCGCGTCAATAAGCATCTGTATAGTAAATCCCGTACCCATTTCCGGAATGCCGAGACTTCCCGTCTTGCAGTAAATTTCCTCTGGAGTGACACCAAGCACCTCACAGGATGTACACATCTTTATAACATCAGGGTCAGATGTCGGAACATCCTTGATTTTCATACCCGTAAGATCCTCAAGATGCTTATACAGGGTCGGCACAACATGTCCCAGCTCGTCCAGTTTAAGGATAGTATCATGAAGTGAATGGAAGTCGAAGTGAGTGGTTACAACCCCCGAATCCTCTGATTCTGCCGGATGCTGAATAGGGGTAAAGTCGTATACCTCATAGTCCGACGGCACAACGACCATTCCCCCCGGATGCTGACCGGTAGTCCTCTTGACTCCCGTACAGCCTATCGACAGTCTGTTCTCCTCCGCAGGGTTTGCGGATTTTCCTGCTTCTTCGAGATAATGCTTTGCATATCCGAAGGCAGTCTTTGACTGTACACCGGAAATAGTTCCGGCTTTGAAGACGTTTTTCGGACCAAAAAGCTCCTCGGTATACCTGTGGGCACAGCTCTGGTATTCATTGGAGAAGTTAAGATCGATATCCGGCGCCTTGTCCCCGTCAAAGCCCAGGAATGTCTCAAAGGGGATGTCGTGACCGTCACGCCTCATATCCTCGCCGCACTGAGGGCAGTTTTTCTGGGGCAGGTCAAATCCTGAGCCGTATGAACCGTCAGTAATAAATTCACTGTGCTTGCATTTCGGGCAGACATAATGGGGGGCAAGAGGATTTACCTCGGAAATACCTGCCATGGAAGCCACAAATGAAGAACCGACAGAACCTCTTGAACCGACCAGATAACCGTGTTCCTCAGAGTTCCATACCAGCTTCTGAGCGATAATATAAAGCACCGAGAAACCGTGCTTGATAATGGACTCAAGCTCCCTGTTAAGACGTTTTTCCACTATCTCCGGAAGAGGGTTTCCGTAGATGCTCTCCGCACGTTCATGGGTTATCCTTACAAGATCCTCCTGTGCACCGGGAAGGTCAGGGGTAAATGTTCCCTTCGGGATAGGACGGACAGTTTTTTCTATCATATCGGCAATGAGATTTGTATTTTCAACAACGACCTCATACGCCTTTTGCTCCCCGAGATATTTGAATTCCTCCAGCATCTCCTCAGTTGTACGCAGGTACAGAGGAGGCTGATTTTCAGCGTCCTTGAAGCCGTTTCCGGTCATGAGGATCTTTCTGAATATTGCATCTTCCTTATCCATAAAGTGGACGTCACAGGTAGCGCATACCGGAATACCAAGCCTGTCACCCAGGGCTACGATCTGTTTGTTATAATTTTCAAGGTCCTCTACAGAAGCGGCAGTGCCGTTCCTTATCATAAATTCGTTGTTGAGTACCGGCTGTATCTCAAGGTAATCATAAAATCCTGCAAGCTCGTCAATTTCCTTTTGCGGTCGCCTGTCCACTATTGCCCGGAAAAGCTCTCCGGCTTCACAGGCACTGCCGAAAATAAGTCCTTCCCTGTACTTTAACAGCTCGGATTTTGGCATAAGAGGTTTTTTATAGAAATAGTTTATCTGACTGAAAGAGATAAGCTTATAGAGATTTTTCAGTCCCACGCTGTTTTTAACAAGTATTATCTGGTGGTAGGATTTGAGCTTTTTAACGTCAATTTTCTGAACCTTCGTATTCAGGTCGCCGAAAGTTCCAACGCCGTTGTCCCTTATAAGCCGTCCCATAAGCTCAAGGAAAATCTTCGCAAGCATCATTGCATCGTCACAGGCACGGTGATGCTCGAATTTGCCAAGCTTTAAGTGCTTTGCCACAGTATCAAGCTTATGCCTTGAAAGCTCCGGCAGCATTGCCCGGCACATTATAAGACTGTCAATAGAAGAATACTCATGGGGTATATTATGACGGCTGCACACCGCGTCAATAAATGAATTGTCAAATCGTGCATTATGAGCTACCATTACCGGATTTTCTCCGCAGAATTCAAGGAACTGTCGTACCGCTTCATCCTCTAATGGAGCATCAGCTACCATGTCATCGGTTATTCCGGTCAGCTCCACAATGTTATGGGGGATCGGCTTCTGAGGATTGACAAAAATATTGAAGCTGTCCACAACACGCATATTTTTTAATTTTACCGCACCAATCTCCGTCAGTCTTTCGGTGTCGACATTGAGTCCCGTAGTTTCTACATCGTAAACTATTATTTCCTCATTAACGCTGCGCTGGTCATCCTTATTTATAATATTTATGGGATTGATATCATTTACAACATAAGCCTCACAGCCGTAGATAACCTTGAAATCGTCCATTCCGGCAACAGTGTTCATAGCGTCCGGAAAAGCCTGTGCAACGCCGTGGTCAGTGATTGCCATTGCCCTGTGTCCCCATGAAGCAGCACGTTTTATAAGTGTTGACACATCGGTAACAGCGTCCATGGCAGACATTGCCGTATGCATATGAAGCTCCACACGCTTTTTCGGAGCATTATCCATTCTTATCTTCTTTTTGACAGTAGTTATGGAACGTGGCTTTATGGCAATATCCCTTGAGAATTCATCGTATTCTATATCACCGTATACGATGACAGTGACTCCCTTTTTAAGGTTTCCGACCGAAAAATCGTCCTTCTGAGGGTCATAGAAAAATTTCATGAGAATAGAACCGGTATAGTCGGTAATAAAATAAGTATGGATCTCCTTGCCGGTCTTTGTGGTTCTCGTTTCGGCAATGTCAAAAATATCCCCTACCACTGTAACCTTGCGGTTGAGTACAGAGCATGCCTCGGCAATGGAAATTGGTATCTGTCTTATGTTCTTGCCCATAAGGACCTCTGCGGAATCGGGTATTATCTCAATAGCCGTCCCTTCTGCCGATGGTGCAGAGTACTTCTCCGGCTGTAACGGGGCATACTCAGACTGCGACACAGGTGTAACATTGTATGACCTTTCCGGATGTTCCGGCGGCTTTACCGGTTCAGCATTTGCAAGCTCTTCTTCGACCTCCTCCATATGCTTTTCATGCTCCCGGGCATCAACAGAAAGCTCACCGGTAAGCTCCGCCTTTACATCAATACCGAACTCCTCATAAATAAGCTTTGAAAGCTCACCGCAGAAATCAGATTTTACAAGCAGATCATATCCGCCGTTTTTAAGTCCGATCGTAATTAACCCTTCACCATATTTTACATCCGCACCATCAAGAAAGCCGTTTACTACTGCAAGCTTTCTTTTAAGCTTTAAAATCAGGTCATTATAATAATCAATGGAAAACATTTCCGGAAGATAAGCGCAATGGAGAGTGATCCTGTCAAGATTGAAAAACCTCTCAAGATTTTTTTCAAAGGCAATGACGTCATTGTATGGTATAAGCTTATCAAATTT
>JBJEQU010000185.1:0-2825 GCA_051881935.1 Porcipelethomonas sp.
CGACAAAATTTGCCGAAAAGACGCGTGCAGATGCCTATGTGGACAGGTTCTTATAAATATTCACTTTTCTTTCGTCATCAGGAGTCCGTAAACATACGGTTTGTCGCCGTTTGTGATATTTCCGTTTGGCTGCATTGTATCCGGGTCTACCTCAAGCTTTCCGGAGCTGAGAATATATCTGGTCGTGTCACTGCTGCCGTCATTATACGTTACTCTGACAGTAAGCAGTCCGCCGTCAAAATCGTCATAGCATCTGTGCCATGCTTCCTTAATGTCAGAACCGGCTTCCTGTTCATGGGCATTGCAGACATCCTCCGGAAAGTAAAATCCAAAGCATCTGTCGTCATTGTATTCCTCCGAATACTCATTTCCGATGTATTCGCAGCTGTCTGTTGTTTCAGCTGTACGCAGCCGACTGAAATTTGCTTTATAAAGAGAGCCTTTGTCAATGGACAGGCTGACCGATTTAATGTTATTTCCCCGGATGGAGAAAATGCTTCCGGAAAAGGGGATCGCTCCGGACATTTCTTCCAGTGCGCAATATGAGCTGTTTGCATCATCCTCAATACCTGCGGCAGCTGCTGTAAGGAAGAATGAATTTTCCACTTTTGCTTCAGATAAGTTTTTCTCTTCTGCCGATCCGGGATTTTCGGAGGAAATAAGGCTGCTGCCCTGATGTATTTTTTCGCCGGTCATGCTGACTGACACCCCGATAACTCCTGCAAAGCATGCAGCAGCGGCGGCTATGCCGAATACTATAGGCTTCTTATGTGATTTTCTTGCTGTTACTGTCTTGCTTTGTTGGGCTTCAAATTTTTTCATAATACTGTTTACCTCCTCATCGGTGATCGGCAGACTGTCATAATTTTCAGTGTTAATACTTGTTTCATTGAGCAGACTGTAAATATCTTTTTTCATGGGTATTCCTCCTTGCGTAAAAGTTCCGGATTGTTGGCGGCAATTTTCTTTTTCCCTCTTGAAATTCGGTTGTAGAGTATGCTTTTGCTTTTTCCCAGGGAGAGGGACGCTTCTTCTATCGTTTCTCCTCTCCAGAAGATTTTGATGAAAAGCAGCTTATCCTCGTCGCTGAGGCAGTCGATTAGTTCGCAGAAAAATTCGTTGAAAAGGGCGTTGTCGGTTATTATGTACTCATCTGCGACCTGTATTTCATCAATATCAATAATCGGCTTTACATTGGATATTTTGCGCAGCCTGTCAAGGGCTGTATATTTAGCAATGGAAGCTGCCCAGCCTGAAAAACTGTTCTTTTTTTCGTCATAGGAGTCAATATGCTGCCATATTTTCATGACGCTTTCATAGAGACATTCCTCGGCGTCCTCCGGATAACACCGGAGAACACTGTTTATTACCGATTTCATAAGGCCGCCGTAATTTCTGACTGTATATTCAAGAGCCTGCTGGTCTTTTTTTCTGAGCTGGCTGATAAAATTTGCCTCGGTTATTTCCAATTTCCATTCCTCCTTTTCTTTATTTGTACCTCTTTTCCTCCCTTCACTTAATATTACGAATTGAAAGCTGCATTTCTATCACTGAAACAGAAAAAACTCCCGGGTGATCGGGAGTTATAAAAATTTGAGTCGGATAAACTGAAAACTGAAGGGCTGCCGGAAGGCAGCCCTCAGTTATAAAATTATTTATTAACAGTTCTCTTTACATATGTTGTGTGGAGGAGCTGGTGTGCCTTATGGCTTCCCGGTTCTCCAAGGTAGTTAGCATAAAGATCCTTGATAACAGGATTGTCGTGTGACTTTCTAAGTTCTCTGCTTTCGTCAAGATCGTAAAGAACCTTTGCACGGAGTGCTCTGATATCTGTGAAGTTTCTTACGCTTGCAGGCTGCTGAGGCTGTCCGCCGCCGTTTACGCATCCGCCCGGACATCCCATGATTTCAATAAAGTGGTAGTCAGCTTCGCCGTTCTTAACCTTATTGAGAAGTGTTCTTGCATTTGCAAGTCCGCTTGCTACTGCAACCTTGATATCCTTGCCTGCTACGTTATATGTTGCTTCCTTGATGCCATCAGTGCCGCGGACCGCTGTGAAGTTAAGCTCCTTGAGTTCCTCACCTGTGAGCTTTTCAACAGCTGTTCTCAGAGCAGCTTCCATAACACCGCCTGTTGCACCGAAGATAACACCGGCACCTGTTGATTCGCCCAGCGGACTGTCAAATCCTTCATCAGGAAGAGCAGTAAACTGAATGCCTGCACGGTCGATCATTCTTGCAAGCTCTCTTGTTGTGATAGCGTAGTCAACATCAGGAACGCCTGCACCGTTCTGGTCGTCACGGCCGATCTCAAACTTCTTTGCTGTACACGGCATAACGCTTACGCAGACAATGTTCTTCGGATCAATGCCTTCCTTTTCAGCATAGTAAGACTTTGTGATCGCACCGAACATCTGCTGAGGTGACTTGCAGCTTGACAGATTTTCTGTCATGTCAGGGAAGTAGTGTTCACAGTATTTGACCCAGCCTGGTGAACATGAAGTAATTAGCGGAAGTGTGCCGCCGTTCTGAACTCTGCTGAGGAATTCATTAGCTTCTTCCATGATAGTAAGGTCAGCGGAGAAGTTTGTATCGAATACCTTGTCAAAGCCCAGTCTTCTCAGAGCTGCAGCCATTTTGCCTTCAACATCTGTTCCGATAGGCATTCCGAATGCTTCGCCCAGACCTGCTCTTACAGCCGGAGCTGCCTGAACAACAACATGCTTTTCAGGATCAGCAATTGCGTCAAAGATCTCCTTTGTGTTATCCTTTTCAGAGATAGCGCCTACAGGACATTCTGCTTCACAGCTTCCGCACATAACGCAA
>JBJEQU010000186.1:0-2818 GCA_051881935.1 Porcipelethomonas sp.
GAAAGGACGATACTTAGGACCTACCTGAACACCGGTCTTTTCGTCAACACCGCCGTTGATAGCGTAAAGGAGGCACTTTGCAAGGTTTGCTCTTGCGCCGAAGAACTGCATTTCCTTGCCCGTCTGAGTAGCTGAAACGCAGCAGCAGATAGCATAGTCATCGCCCCATTCCACTCTCATGACATCATCATTTTCATACTGGATCGAACTTGTCCTTACTGAAATTGCAGCAGCGTATCTCTTGAAATTCTCAGGCAGCTGAGAGGAATAGAGAACGGTAAGGTTAGGCTCCGGCGAAGGTCCCATATTTTCAAGGGTATGCAGGAAGCGGAAGTCATTTTTTGTGACCATTGGTCTGCCGTCCAGTCCCTTTCCGGCAATACTCAGTGTTGCCCATACAGGGTCACCGGAAAACAGTTCATTGTATGACGGAATACGGGCAAACTTTACCATTCTGAACTTCATAACCATATGGTCAATAAGCTCCTGTGCTTCTGATTCCGTGATAACACCGTTGTCCAGGTCACGTTGGATATAGATATCGAGGAATGTGGAAATTCTGCCCACGCTCATTGCAGCACCGTTCTGGGTCTTGATAGCTGCAAGGTAGCCGAAATAAAGCCACTGGCATGCTTCCTTTGCATTTGCAGCCGGTTTTGAAATATCGAAGCCGTAGCTTTCAGCCATGATCTTCATATCCTTGAGAGCCTTTATCTGCATGCTTATTTCTTCACGCTGACGGATAACATCGTCACGCATTTTTCCGTTGCCGCAGAATCTGAGGTCTTCCTGCTTTTTCTCAACGAGAAGATCGATGCCGTAGAGAGCAACACGTCTGTAATCGCCGACAATACGTCCTCTGCCGTATGTATCGGGAAGTCCGGTTACGATTTTATTTTTGCGTACAGCTCGCATTTCCGGTGTATAAGCATCAAAAACTCCCTGATTGTGAGTCTTATGATATTCAGTAAATATTTTGTGAAGCTCCGGATTCGGAGTATACCCATAGGTTTTGCATGCCTCTTCAGCCATTTTGATACCGCCGAAAGGCATAAACGCTCTCTTGAGAGGTTTGTCTGTCTGAAGACCCACAACCTTTTCAAGATCCTTCATATTCTCATCTATATACCCCGGTTCGTGGGAGATTATAGTTGAAACTATGTCTGTGTCCATATCAAGGACGCCGCCCTTTGCACGTTCTTCCTTCTGAAGATCTTTGAGCCTACCCCAGAGCTTATCTGTAGCCTCGGTAGGACCTGCAAGGAATGATTCGTCACCGTCATATGGAGTATAGTTATTTTGTATAAAGTCTCTTGTGTTAATTTCTTCTGTCCATTTTGTTCCTTTGAAATCGTACCATTGTTCAAACTTTATCATAAATATCTCCAGTCTGCTGCCTGTGGCGTAATACGGGCAGGGACAGAATTTTCCGGCAGCACAGGAAACTCCGCAGTATCCGGTATAGGCTTGTGCTTTTTCCGGACCCTGTACGTATCATTTGTGAAATGGGCAATTTATATTCAGAATTGCAATATTTCGGGAAAAACGGCAGGCCGTTTATCCTTTAGAACCTGTCTTCACAAGCGTATGCACACGTCTTTCCGAGAAATTTTGTCGCATACTGCGTTAGGGAAACACTGATTAAATCACGCCTGTAGGCTTGGCACACATCTTGCTTGCATATTTTCCGTCATATCACACAGAAATTTCTTGACATACGCCCGGAGGAAGTGCCCTTGGGGTACGCCAGTATGCCTGCAAAATTTCTATGCAATCTGCCGAAAAATCTGACTGCGCAATCTGCGCACCAGATTTAATCAATGTTTCCTTAAAAATGTTTGCCATACACGAGTATGCCTGCACATTTTTGCCTTGTCTGCATCAAAATTATGCTCGGAAATCCGAACACATATCTTATGAAGACGGGTTCTTAATAATAAACAATTTTTTGCCGTTATTATTGTAACATTTGCACGTAGAAAAGTCAATACCAATTATTATAATTAAAACAATAGAAATATTAGTAATTATTGCTATTTATATGTGCAAAATAACGAAGTGCTTCAACGGGATACCGATTCGCTGTCTTGTATCTATTGAATATTTTCATGATTTATGCTAAAATCCTATATATAGGAATGCGAGGAAAAGCTATGAAAAAAATAACACTTGGAATATTGGCGCATGTTGACTCGGGCAAAACCACCCTTTCCGAAGCGCTCTTATACAAAACCGGCGAGATCAGAAAATGGGGGAGAGTTGACCACAGGGATACTTTTCTTGATACTCATTTTATTGAACGTGAACGGGGGATAACGGTATTTTCAAAACAGGCGGTATTTCATTACAGGGATAATGAATATACCCTCCTTGATACTCCGGGACATGCAGATTTTTCTACTGAAGCTGAACGTACACTTCAGGTTATGGATTATGCAATACTTGTCATCAGCGGACCGGAGGGGGTACAGAGCCACACAGAAACACTCTGGGAGCTGCTGAAAAGGTATAATGTGCCGAGCTTTATATTTGTCAATAAGACCGACCTGCCGGGAGTCAGCCGTGAAAATATTATGTATACCCTGAAAAAGCGTTTCGGGGACGGCTGTATCGATTTTTCACAGGCTGGAACGGAGGAGTTTGTTCAGGAAGCTTCACTTTGCGACGAGGAGCTTATGAATGAATATCTCGAAAGTGAAACTGTGTCAGATGAAACGCTGAAAAAAGGTATTATAAGAAGGAATATTTTCCCATGCTGTTTTGGTTCTGCCCTTAAAATGGACGGCATTGAATCACTTCTTGAAAATCTGGACAGGTA
>JBJEQU010000187.1:0-12365 GCA_051881935.1 Porcipelethomonas sp.
TGACAAAAAATCTGACTGCGCATCTGTACGACAATAATTATGCGGTATTGCCTTACTCTTATTGGAAGGTTTTTTACTCTGCGATAGAGGGCAGTATAAAAACGATAATTTTATAAATAAGACAAGGAGACGGTCATTTATGGACAGCAGTAATATTTTTCCTCTTTCTTTTGAAATTCACCTTGCTTTCGTTTGTATAGCAATTGTTTTCTTTATCTTCCGGTTTGCCAGAACCAGACGTTTATACCAGATTTTCGTGACTGTTGCTGTATTCCTTACACTTCTTCTCTATGTTAATTCGGGCAAGCTGTGGTATTACTGCGTGGGATTTGCAGAACTCGGACTTATGCTTGCAGCTCTGGTTTCAGCAGTTATCGACAGGAGAAAGCTTAAGGCTGCACAGGGGGCTGAAGCTGGAAACACTGCAGATAATACGGAAGAATAAACATGAAAATATGTATCTTAGACTGGGCGACAGTCACCTCCGGTGACATAAGCTCTGATATCTTTAAAGAGTTCGGGGATGTGAAATGCCTTGAGCTTTGCAGCAATGACTGTGCGGCAGAGCAGATCGGCGATGCGGAAATAGTCCTTTGCAACAAGGTGCTTATTACGGATGACGTGATAAGAGCATGCCCCAACATTAAATACATAGGTCTTTTCGCAACCGGCTATAATAATATTGACCTGAAAAGTGCCGCAGAGCACGGGATAACTGTCTGCAATGCAGGAAGCTATTCCACCTATGCTGTTGCACAGCAGACCTTTGCATATATGCTGGACTATTGCAGCCGGATTTCAGAGTATGACCGCTTTGTTAAAAATGAAGGCTGGATAAACTCAGAAACCTTTTCAATATTTCCCTTCCGTACAAAGGAACTTTCAGGGAAGACCCTGTCAATAATAGGTTACGGCAGCATCGGAAGGGCAGTTGCAAAAATTGCAGACGCATTCGCAATGGAGGTAATAGTAAATACACGTACAGTGCCGGAAAACTGCCCCTTTGAGCTTGTATCGCAGGAGGAGGCCTTTCGCCGTGCAGATTTTCTGACAGTTCACTGTCCCCTTACGCCGGAGACTTCACATATAATAAATGCTGAAAGTCTTTCACTTATGAAAAAAACGGCAGTTGTGATAAATACCGCAAGGGGCGGTATTACGGATGAACAGGCTCTTGCGGACGCTCTCAATAAGGGCAGGATAGCCGCCGCATATACTGACGTGCTGGCGGAAGAACCTATGTCCCCTGACACGCCTCTGAAAACCGCAGCAAACTGTGTTATTACCCCCCACACGGCATGGGCGCCGCTGGAAACAAGACTCCGGCTTACAGATATAGTGTGCTCGAACATAAGGGCATATCTGAGCGGCTGTCCGCAGAATAAAGTTAACTAAAAGGAAGCAGAGGAAATGCTTAATATATCAGACAAAAAGAGAATAGTTGTAAAACTGGGCACATCTACCCTTGCCCATAAAACAGGCAGACTCAATATCAGAAGAATGAGCAATCTTGTAAGAGTGCTCAGCGACCTGCAAAATTCCGGCAAGGAAATTATAATAGTTTCGTCAGGTGCGATCGGGCTTGGGGTAGGAAAGCTGGGACTTCGTGAAAAGCCTGCTGATACCCCTACAAAACAGGCGGCAGCAGCTGTGGGACAGTGCGAGCTTATGTATCTTTACGACGACCTGTTCGACAATTACGGCATAACCATTGCCCAGGTACTTCTTACGAAAACTATTATAGAAACAGAACGCCAGAAAAACGTCGAAAATACATTTGAGAGGCTCATTTCAATGGGGGTCATTCCTATTGTAAATGAAAATGATACGGTTGCCATTGACGAGCTGGAGCTGGAGATCGGGGAAAATGATTCGCTGTCAGCGATCGTTGCAAAGCTTGCAAAGGCTGATCTCCTTATAATCCTTTCGGATATTGACGGTCTTTATGACAGTGACCCGAGAAAGAATCCGGATGCAAGGCTTATACCTGTGGTAACTGAAATTGACAGCCATATTGAAGAGGCTGCCGGAGGAGCGGGGAGTGCTCTGGGCACCGGCGGAATGGCAACAAAGATCAATGCGGCAAAAATTGCCAATGAAGCCGGTATTGACATGATAATTATGAACGGAAATAATCCGGAGAAGCTTTACGGATTATTTGAAAATGACGAAACGGGAACTATTTTTATCTCCCGCTGAAGACGGAGGAACTTAAAAATGACATATATCGAAACTCTTGGTTCAAAGGCAAAGGCTGCAGAGCATGCAGCGGCATCTGCACCGTCAAAGCTTAAAAATGACGCACTTACAGCAATAGCGGAGGCTCTCACCGAGAATACAGATAAGATCATAGCTGCAAATAAGCTCGACCTTGAAAATGCAGAAAAAAACGGTATGTCCGCATCTATGCAGGACAGGCTCATGCTCAATGAAAACAGGATAAAGGATATTGCCGCCGGAGTGCTGAAGCTTGTGGAGGCTGAAGATCTCATCGGCTCTGTAGACTATGGGGTAGTGCGTCCCAACGGACTCAGAATATGCAAAACAAGAGTTCCTCTCGGAGTAATAGGAATTATTTTTGAATCCCGTCCGAACGTTACTGTCGACGCTGCGACTCTTTGTCTGAAAGCAGGAAATACGGTCATTTTAAAGGGCGGCAAGGAAGCAATAAATTCAAATAAATGCCTTGCCGGTATTATGAGAGAGGCTGTGGAAAAGACAGGTCTTCCGGCTGACGTTATCCAGCTTGTGGAGGACACATCCCGTGAGACTACAGCTGAGCTTATGAAGCTTAATGAATATCTTGACGTTCTTATACCGAGGGGCGGTGCAGGACTTATCAGGGCTGTTGTCAGTCAGGCAACTGTACCAGTTATCGAAACCGGAACAGGGAACTGTCATGTATATGTTGACAGCTCTGCTGATATTGAAATGGCGGCGGATATTGTAAACAACGGCAAGACACAGCGTCCCTCTGTATGCAATGCTGTGGAAAGCCTGCTGGTTCACAGGGATATTGCAAAGGAGGCGCTGCCGGCTATAAAAGCAAAGCTGGACGAGCATAATGTTGAGATAAGGGGCTGTGAACGGACAGCGGAAATTCTGGGAGATTGTGTTGTTCCAGCCACAGAAGAGGACTATGCAGCGGAATTCCTGGATTACATTATTTCGGTAAAGGTGGTTGATTCTCTTGATGAAGCCATCGGGCATATAAGAAAATACTCGACGGGCCACTCTGAAGCCATTGTTACCAGAAGTCTTGAAAATGCCGAAAAATTCCAGAGGGAAGTTGACTCGGCGGCAGTTTATGTAAATGCATCCACACGCTTTACAGACGGCGGAGAATACGGCTTCGGAGCTGAGATCGGTATCTCAACGCAGAAGCTCCATGCAAGAGGACCTATGGGTCTGCGTGAACTTACAACTGTAAAATATCTTATTAACGGTAACGGTCAGATAAGATAAAAGGAGCTGCCGATGGATATACTTGACGAGATCGACGAAAGTGTAAAAGAAAAAAGAAGAAAGTGGAATTATACGCCTATGAGAGAAAAAAGCGAAACAGACGCTCTTATCGATGAGCTTTTAAGGGAATTTTCATCGGACAGAAAACCGGAGCAGCCTTCATACCATGCTCCATCATACAGAGACGAATACAACAGGAAATCCGAGATCGATGAGCGAAGGGAATACGAAAACTTCGCAGGGAACGCCGGGACGGGTCCGCAGGATGAAGAGGATCTGACTCAGGTGTTTTCCAGAAACGACATAGATAAATATGAAAACGGATATGACGGTGAATATTCCGACCCCTATGGCGGAGGAAACGGCGGCTCACAGGGTAATTACGGCGGATACGACAGCGGCTTTGATGACGATTATTATGATGAGGATGACTTTGACAAGGACTGTGACAGCCTGAATCCTGATGATCTCGGTCTTGACGAGGAAGAATATGCGGAGTTTGAGAATTTTATGGATGCTCAGAATGAGGAGAAAAAGCTTAAAAAGAAAAAGGAAAATAAAAGCATCCTCAAAAAAGTCTGGCGTATTATTTATACAGCGGTCATAGCTGCGTTTACTATAATCGGCGTGTTCAGTTCGGTTTTGTACTGCCTTGAAAAGTTTGAGGCGTCTCCGGCAGATCTTACTGAAAAGGATGAGGCTCTGAAAGCAGAGCTGTGCCGGGTAATATATCCGGTGGTTGAAACGAATACCAGTGATTTTGAAAGCTTTGAGGATATTTCAAAGGAACAGCTTGTGGCGGTCTCTGTATGGGAAATTATTATAAACGGCGATGTGAAAGTATTCAAGGATGCTGAAACCGGCGAGATCGTTATTCCCCATACGCAGATAGAATATGCAGTATCCAAGCTCTTCGGAAGCGAAAAGAACGTTGAACCCTGCAGTATCGAAATCGCAGGACTTGAAATAAAGTATGACAAAGACAAACAGGGATATATTGTTCCGGAGGACTACTATATCTATACAAGTTATCCTGTTGTGACAAGTACAGCTGAACAGGACGGAACTTACACGGTGTATGCTGACTGCTATGATGACGCTCCCCAGTGGACTGAGGACAAAAAGCGGGCACCACTGAAAAAAATGGTATTTACACTGAAAAAGACCTCGGATTATTATAATATCCTTTCAGCAAAAACGGTTTCATAAACCGGGAAGCAGTAATATTATCAATAACGGACAGTTCGTTTGTGCCATCCTGTCCCTAAACAAAACCAGGACATCATATACGATTTTTCGGGTACAGATGTCAGTCTGTACCCTTTTTGCATGATACAGCCGATGAGGAAAAATAGATTTTTCTTATGCGGCAGAATGGAGATCAATATGTACTTTTTGAAAACAGAAGCGTCCTTTGACAGTGCGCATTTTTTATACGGATACGAGGGCAAGTGCAGCAACATCCATGGTCACAGATGGAAGATAGAGGTTACTGTTCAGAATGCATTTTTGCAGAGAAACGGTCAGCAAAAGGGCATGATAATGGATTTTACTGATTTAAAAAAGGCTGTACAGCTTATTGCAGACCATTATGACCATTCTCTTATATATGAGAAAAATACACTGAAAAGCGATACACTTGAATGCTTAAAGCGTGACGGATTCAGGCTTGTGGAAATGCCTTTCCGCCCCACTGCCGAAAACCTTTCAAGACATTTTTTCAGTGTGCTTAAAGAGAGAGGCTATCGCCCCAGCAATGTAACGGTCTATGAAACCCCGAACAACTGCGCAATGTATGAGGAAGGCTGATATGGCGGAATACTTTAACGTTGCGGAAAAATTCATAAGCATAAACGGCGAGGGTACCAGGGCAGGGCAGACAGCAGTTTTTATACGATTTACCGGCTGTAATTTAAACTGTTCATACTGTGATACGAAATGGGCAAATGAAAAAAATGCAGCTTATATTCCGATGACTGCACGGGAAATAGTTGAATATATAAAAAGTACGGGTATAAGGAATGTTACCCTTACCGGAGGAGAACCGCTTATTCAGCCTGGTATAAAGTCCCTCCTGGAGCTTATTGCCGGAGACAGGGATATAAGCTGTGAGATAGAAACAAATGGTTCGGTAAGTCTCAGACCATTTGCCGGTACAGACAATCGTCCGTCCTTTACAATGGACTATAAGCTGCCCTCCAGCGGTATGGAAAAATATATGTGCCGGGATAATTTCAGCCTGCTGACTCCGGAAGATACTGTGAAATTTGTATCGGGAAGCCGTGAAGATCTTGTCTGTGCAAAGGAAATTATGGATGAATACGAACTTTACGGCAGGACAAGACTTTTTATAAGTCCTGTATTCGGCAGTATAGATCCGGCGGAAATAGTGGAATTTATGATATCTGAAAAACTGAATAAGGTAAATCTTCAGCTCCAGCTTCATAAAATAATATGGAGTCCGGATATGAGAGGAGTATAGAAAAATGATAGATAAGGAAGCAATAAGAGAACATGTAAGAGGTATACTCATAGCACTGGGGGATGATCCTGACCGTGAGGGACTTGCGGAAACTCCGGAAAGAGTTGCAAACATGTATGAGGAAATGTTTGAGGGGATGAATTATACCAATGCCGATATTGCTGAAATGTTCAGCAAGAGCTTTGACTGTCAGGGCAACGGGGGAGATCTTGTTTTGGTACGTGACATTGAGGTTTTCTCACATTGTGAGCATCATCTTGCGCTTATGTATGATATGAAGGTCTCTGTTGCATACATTCCGGAGGGAAGAGTTCTGGGACTTTCAAAAATTGCCCGTATTGCAGACATGGCGGCAAAGAGATTACAGCTTCAGGAAAGGCTTGGTTCAGATATTGCTGAGATAATATCCCTTGCCTGCGGCACACAGAATGTAGCTGTATTCATTGAGGGAAAGCATTCCTGCATGACAGCAAGGGGAATACAGAGCAAATCCTCTGTTACCCAGTCAACTACGCTGAGAGGAAATTTCAAAACCGATGTAAATTTACAGAATCGTCTGTTTTTACTGCTTAAATGAAAGGAGAAAAAATGAGGGCACTTGTTTTATTAAGCGGCGGTCTTGACAGTGCGACCTGTCTTGCACTGGCTGTGTCAGAATATGGAAAAGAAAATGTTACTGCTCTGTCCGTAAGCTATGGACAGAAGCACACAAAGGAGATAGAAGCTGCAAAAAATATCGCCGAATATTATGGTGTAGAGAAGGTTGATCTTGATCTGTCTCTTATATTTCAGTTTTCAGACTGTTCACTCCTCTCTTCATCAGATAAGGATATACCCCACGAATCCTATGAAAAGCAGCTGGAGAAAACAGATGGTTCGCCAGTCTCGACTTACGTTCCCTTCCGCAATGGACTGTTCCTTTCCTCGGCGGCGGCAATTGCACTTTCAAAAGAATGCGGTGTGATCTATTACGGTGCTCATTCCGATGATGCCGCCGGAAATGCTTATCCCGACTGTTCGGAGGCGTTCAACAATGCCATGAACACGGCGATATACGAGGGAAGCGGAAGACAGCTGAGAATAGAGGCACCTTTCGTGGGGATAACCAAGGCGGATGTTGTAAAAAAAGGACTTGGGCTGAATGTTCCCTATGAGCTTACGTGGAGCTGCTACGAAGGAGGAGAAAAGCCCTGCGGCAGATGCGGTACATGTATAGACAGAGTGAGGGCTTTTGAACTCAATGGCATTAGTGATCCGGCAATCGACAAAGATTAAAACTCCGGGGAGGAATAAAAAATGAGTGAAAGACAACGAGATGAGCTTACACTGCTCGGAAGTAAAAAGACAGAATATCCGGATGATTACTCACCGGAAGTACTCGAAACCTTTGAAAACAAACACCAGGAAAATGACTATTTTGTTAAATTCAACTGTCCGGAATTTACCAGTCTTTGTCCGATTACAGGGCAGCCGGACTTTGCATCAATTTACATTTCATATATTCCGGACATAAAAATGGTTGAGAGCAAGTCGCTGAAGCTCTATCTTTTCAGTTTCAGAAATCACGGGGATTTTCATGAGGATTGTGTCAATAAAATCATGAAGGATCTTATAAAGCTTATGGATCCGAAATATATTGAAGTGTGGGGAAAGTTTACTCCAAGAGGCGGTATTTCCATTGACCCATACTGCAATTACGGCAGACCTGGAACCAAATATGAAAAGCTTGCAGAAAACAGACTCTTTAATCATGATATGTATCCGGAGAAAATCGATAACAGATAATAATCATAGAAATTTCAGGGCTGGGGCGTTTCGGATTCCGGATCTGTTTCAAATTTAGTGCAGGTTTGCTGTCTGAATCTGAAAGAAGCCGGGATCTGAAATCAAAATCTGTAGGATTATTTTGTCAGTTATGCTTTGACGCATGGAAAAAAATGATTTTTTGTGCCTGTAAATGGCGTATTTGCGTGGTTTCAGAAAAAAATGAAAAAAATCCGAAATTTTTTCAAAAAAAGGCTTGACATTTGATACTTCCTGTGATATAATATTAAAGTACTCAGGAGAGATACAAAAGAAGCGAGTGTGCTGGAATAGGCAGACAGGCACGTTTGAGGGGCGTGTGTCATTGGCGTGCGGGTTCAAGTCCCGCCACTCGCACCAAAACCTCAGCTTGCAGAGCTGAGGTTTTTTAAATTCAATATCGGTGTGGAAAGATGGCTGAGCTGGTCGAAGGCGCACGACTGGAACTCGTGTAGGCGTTTGTAGCGTCTCGAGGGTTCGAATCCCTCTCTTTCCGCCAAAACACGCCGTTTACAAGCAATTGTGAACGGCGTGTTTTTTTATTATTTTGTTCACTGTTCTATCTACTGTTCCATGTGTACCGTTTTATTCTCCGTCAAAATTACGACTACGACACTTACTACGACACCTGTACTTTTTTTCTTTGTCGAACCCTGTCGAAAACTTTTCAACAAAACCCCTTTACTGGTTATGGAATATGAGAGATTTTATTATAATCTGCGGTGGGTGCGTGACCGCACTCAATAAATTCGGGAATACTTTTCAGCGTAATTTTGACTTGTTGCTCGACCAGTCTTCCTTGCAAAAATGCATAGATGGTTTATTTTTTTATTAATATTTGCTTTATATTATGTCTTTTTCCAAGGCATACTTTTCAATTTCTTCATTAACTATTCGTTCAAAGTCGCAAGTGACTTTATATTTAGCCCTTTCAGGAGTTTTTTGGTATATTTTAATCAAACGCATTTCATCTTCCTTTAAATTGCTTCTGTATTCTCCGAAAACAATATAATCAATAGATGTATTTAAGTAATCAGCAATTTTAGCAAGCACATCGCCTTTGGGAAGCTGTCCTTTTTTCCAGTTTCCGGTGCTTCCGGTGCTTAGTCCGAGGGTTTTCAGCATATTGGAAACAGATGTTCCTTGATTTTTACATAGTTGTTGTAATCTTTCATAAAACATACAAAATCCACCTCCTCTATTTGTACACATTCACAAATCACTCATTAAAATGAAAAATACATATTGACAATCTCATAAAAATGAGTATAATATGATTATAGAAATAAAAAAGAACTTTATACAAACTATATAATAAGCTAATTATACATTATACCATAAATCCGACTTTTTTTCAACAATATTTATAAAAAATAAGGTAAGGACAAGAAGATGTTAAATCAATTATTATAATTGCGAAGGTGGAGTTTCTGAAAAAGCTCTTATTTGTCATGAATGTAAAAGTGAGATGAAAGCTGATAAGCCTGATTATATAAATTGCTTGTTATTTTTTAAGGTACAATGTAAAAAAACAAATTACGTAGGTGATAGCTATGAAAAAAATGAATTTAATTTTGACAGCATTGTTGTCAGGTGCAATTTTATTTACAGGGTGTGGAAAATCCGATTCTGAAGATAATCCTGAAAATGAATTGAGCGGGAAGGAAGAAATCATTTATGATTCTCTTATAGAAGGAATAGATGCTTTCTACTGTCCACAAGCAGTGAGAGTATTAGAATGCAGCGATATAATACAACTAATTGATGATCAAAATCCGTATTTTATTGATGTAGATATTGCTCATTGTTACATAAATATCAGTGCGCAAACAAAGGCAGGGGGGACATCTAATGATGTGTTTTGTCTTGTTACAGATATAAATGGAAGTTCCAAGTATCCAAGAGGTTCAATGTGGACATATGAAGATGTTATTGACTCTGTCAGCTCATATGGAATTGCTGCTGCAGATTTGGGATTTTATAATATGTCGGATTATCAAATCACTCCGGATGATGAGATTGATGTTGGTAAAATAAATAAAGCATTAAAATTCCACTGGGAAGAACTGGGTTTGGACTAAGATAGATTTCAATATCGTTAATCGTTGCCATGGTTATTCCTCCCTTAATCTGCTTTGGATCGCATCAAATTCGTTTAAACGTACATAAATATTGCGGCTTGCATCGAATGTGTAAGCCGCATTTTCATCGGTGGCAATGTAAAGCCTGCATTGCTATCAGTATGTGATTTATGAAATGTAACTATGCATGCTGTAATGTGCTTTTTTACCTCATTATAAATTTTTCAGGTAATACCGCACAATTTTTTGTCTTGGGGATTCGTGGTCGGATTTTTTCGGCAGATTGCAGAGAAATATTGCATATATACTAGCGTTACCACGAGAAAATTTACTGTAGGCAAATGTCATAAAATATTTGTCTGATATTAACGAAAAAATGAGAATATACATGCAATACGTTTAATAGTAATATTACTAACCGTTCGTTATTGCCTCTAGTTGCCGCCACGTTATAAGTAAGTAAAATTCCTTTTTAAATTTCGCAGATCACGAGTATAAAATCTTTACAGATTTCTGGGAGCATCCTTGATTATACACTCATATTTTTCACCGTGTGAAATTCGGATATATTACCAGCCTCTGAAGATCTTTCTAATAGTGACCCACAAAAACCATATTAGAATTGCTCCGCCAATTATAGTTCCCATTTTCATACCTCCTTTCAAAAGATTGTTATTTTCTAAATCCATACTTTGTAATACCTATTATTATGATGATTAATATAACTATTTCCATAATAAAACCTCCGATTATATCATAAGTCGTGCGAATATTATATTAACTTACATAATTATTATACCCTAATAGTTCTATTTTGTCAACCCTTGTGGTTAATTTATATATCACAAATTTTCGTATATAATTATAGTAAATATCCACAAATAAGGGAGATTTTGCTATATGAAAACTGTTGATTATAAATTAATGGGCGAGAGAATTCGCAAACAAAGAGAACTTTTAGGGTATACCAGAGAGCAACTTGCAGAGAAGCTTGAAGTGTCTTCGAAGTTCTGTTCAGACATCGAGCTTGGTGTCAAGGGAATGTCTATGACAACCCTTGCAAGAATGTCTGACATACTCTGCATGAGTGTTGACTATATGCTCTTCGGTGAGCAGGAAGAGAAATCAGACCTTGATACGCTCACCGCACTCTTTCGACACTGCCCTAAAAAGTATCGTCAGAACTTTATTACTATTGCAAGAGCCTTTGCTGATTCAGTCACTGAATAATTCACGCACTTCACTTTCTGAAAGTATCGGGTCAAGCCCAGAAAGTCATTGGTTTTCATATAGTCAATGCCGCCGACGCAAGCTCTGCCGAAATAACTGTTTCATGGCGGTCAAGACCTGTAAAGCTGCTGTCTTTGGTGGAGTCCGCCCCCAGCGGTGCAGTAACATAAGACTGACCGTCCGGACTTACCCTTGCAACATTTCCGAATTCGGTGTAATCATTTTCAAAGATTATATTTGCAAGGTTGTCAAGCTTCTGTGAAAAAATAACACTGCTGCTTTTGTCATCAGCCTTGTAAACATAGATCCCGTAATCATCACTGCCATAGAGTATTTCAATGCCATATCCCTGAGAACAGCAGAAATCCCTTATAACATCCAGAAGACATACACTGGCTTCACAGGCTCTTACCCTTGTATCGGTATCACCAGTCAGATCATGCATGCTGAAACCTGTTTCTCCTTCTGCATTTAAGATGCGCCTTGGGGGCAGTGCATTTTCTCCAAAGCATTCGTTTACAAGTGCGGATATCCACCCGAAAGCCGTGTATGTCCCCGGCTGTATGCTGCTGTTTGCATCAACGGAATAGATAATGCGCCGTGAAAGTATAGAGGTAAGATTTCTTCCATAAACGGTCATTACAATGCCGTCCTCAGCGCTTTGCTCTACGCTTATTTTCTCGATTATCATTTCTTCACGGTAACCGCCGGCAGTTTTTCCGCCCTGACGCTCTATGTAGTAAAAGGGCTGAAGTATTTCAGTGTAAAGACTGCGCCAGGGCAGTACAAGCTCAAATTCTCCGGCATCCTGAAACTTTCTTACCCATATAAGGGAACTGTATCTGTCGATGACTCCGACCTTTTTATGATCCTTGTCAAAGACGGTAAGCACTTCAAAGTTTTCCATTTAAACCCCCACATAGTATTCATAAGCCTGCGCCTTTATTTCAAGCTTGTTTATTTTTTCATAGTCGGTATCGTCACTGTCATACACTTCTATGTTATTTGTCCCGGGACTTATGCTTATCCAGTCACCGGAAAGATGATTTAAAGCGTTTTCAACAGTTCCTCCGCTTCTCATTATCCTTACTATCTTGTTGCCGGCAAAGGTGTTGATGTATAATTTTTCGCCGCTTTTCATGTAAAAATCATCAACAGACATTTTGACACCGGCTGTATTGTTTTCAAAAATCAGCGTTCTGTGATTGTTCCATGCTCCATAGTTCTGAAGTGCCGTGACCTCAAAAATAATACCGCTTTCCGCATTGCCTCCGGTGATATCTGCCGACTTTCCAAGGGTTCCC
>JBJEQU010000188.1:0-12289 GCA_051881935.1 Porcipelethomonas sp.
GCTGGGTTCAATGGCTGCTTACGCGCCTGGGGCTGTTTCAGCGGACGAAGCGTCAAGTGTCTTGACGAACGAGTACACTGTTGCAGCAGCCGGAGACGCAACAACGACAACGCTTTTTAGCGGCGTGTTGGATAATTACAGCACTGTCAGCTACAAAGTCGAAAAGAAGACTGTCGATGATGATGAAGGTAACTCAACTGATAGTTACATTCTCACGATCTCGCCAAAGACAGCAAGCACAGTTTACACTGTTCCGAATGAACTCATCTATGAGCTTGCTTATTCGCGTGTAAACACTGCAACAACAGATGACGACGATTTTGATTCTGTCAGCGAAGCAGCAGAAACAATCGATGAGATCAATGTTGTCGGTGCTGCACAGATCTCAAATGGTGCATTCAATATTGAAAATGGTGTTGACGAGAATGATACAGTGGCTAACTCTAGTCTTAGTGACGTGAAATTCAATATCGACTGTCAGGCAACTTATGAAGCAACAGCGAACACTTCGACATTTACAGATATTGAGTTTACTACTGGTACAGACGCCTTAGCAACTTCCATCATCGGAGTAACCCAATCTAATGCAATAATCACCCATACAATGCAGCCTAACACAGCAAAGAAGAATCACCAGTGCCTTTACGGCGATAAGGTAGATACTTCCTTTACTGCCCACGACTTCACCAAGGCTGGCGGTGCAACAGTAGGCAACGGTGTACACGTTTGTTTATGCGGAAAGTCCAGTGAGGACTACAAAACTGATATGGGATATACTTACAATGTTCATACCTGGGATGACACAAAGCATGTTTGCTCCGACTGCGGTGCAGATAAATTCTTCGCCCATACCGCGGCATATGAGAAAGTCGATTCCACAACACATGCAAAGACATGTGAAGACTGTGGCAAGACCCTCTCAGCAGCTGAGGAGCATACATACTCGATCACAATGGGAACTGATGCGGACAACAATGCTTGTACAGCCTGCGGGGCAGTACACGCAAGTACAGAGCATGTATATGAGTACGCATGGATCACAAATGAAGACGGCATAGCTGAGCTTACAAAGGTAGGAACAACAAACGGTCTTGTTTGTGCCTGCGGTAAGATAAAAGACCATTCAGTGCATAACTATGTAAAGGCCAATGGTCGTCACATCTGTGCATGCGGTGATGAGGAAACAAACCATAACTACTCACAGAAGTATAATGAAAATGGTCAGCTTGTTGCTGTTTCTACAGGCGGCGTTATCTGCCAGGACTGCGGAAAGGTAGATCCAGACCATGATTCTTATCATCAGTCTGATACTGATGCAACATTCTATGACACAACAACACATAAGCACTACTGCTTCTGCGGTGAGGAAGTTGACAATGTAAATCATACAGCACAGATCGATACAGACAGTCATAAGCATGTATGTGAATTCTGTGACCTGGATTTGAGTTCTGATGAAACAGACGGACATAAGTATACTAAGGTTTATGTAACTTATGAATATACTCCAGAAGCAACAGACAGTGAAACAGACGCTTCTGATGCTGCTAAGGTAGCTAAGCGTGATTCAACTCTCAAAACAGAACCGGCTGATCCTTCAATCAACGGATTCAAGGATGGTGAAGGCGGTAATACTACTTATGATGACGGAGAAGAGACATATGAAACTGCATACGTTTGTGAGTGCGGTGCTATCAAGGAACATGTTCATGTTTATGATTACGGCGTAAACCAGGAACATTACTGCGGATGCGGTGCCAAGGAAGCAACTCCTACTCATAAGTACGTTACTGTAGTGGCATCTAATAATCAGGAATATCAGCAGTGCTCAATCTGCGGAAGCCTCAAAAATCATACTCATACATTTGACTATGACACAGATTGTACATGTACAAATCCGCTCTGTAACGCAACAGATCATGATGTAAAGGTAGTTGGTACAAAACATATCTGCCAGAACTGTGGTCAGGAAGTTACAGTGCATAGCTTTGATGTCATTGACACAGAAAACCATCTCCATAAGTGTGCATGTGGTGAAGTATCCACTGTTCCTTCAATCGGAGGCACACCA
Organism: Porcipelethomonas sp.; assembly: GCA_051881935.1. GTDB lineage: Bacteria > Bacillota > Clostridia > Oscillospirales > Ruminococcaceae > Porcipelethomonas. The sequence goes on from JBJEQU010000188.1 coordinate 2,072, forward strand.
TATGATAACAAGGGTGTGACAATATCTTCCTATGGTCACACATTTGTAAACCATGTCTGCGCATGCGGTGCAACAGCTCACAAGGTATCAACTACTACAAAGACTGTAGACGGCGTTAAAGTACACTATTGTACAGAAAAGCTTGAAGACGGTGAAACAGACTGCGGTTATATTTACACAGCTGATGAAGACTATGGTCATGTATATGATCATGTTACAAATGAAAGATGTGATCTGTGCGGTCAGGTTGATCCGGACCACGTTCACGTTCCTAAAACAGTTAACGGCAGCGGAGCTTCTGAAACATGCCGCTGTGGTGCAGAAATAGCACATGAATGGGGTCTTGCTTCATCTAGCTATGATACAAATCACCAGTGTGTAAATTATGAATACACAGCAGCACTTGATGCAAACGGAAAGCTCGTATTAACAAAGACATCAAATCGCTGCTCGAAGACAGCTGCTCATGTATTTGAAACAACAGCAGCAGACGGCAGCAAGGTTACACTTAATTTCTGTGAATGCGGTGCTATGAATCCTAAGGTTCTCCTTGATGCAGGCGTTATCAAGAACACAGCAGATGCAGGAGAAACACCTGTTTACGCAGAAGCTATTGTAATTGATGACTTAGCAACAAAGTATAAGACAGCTTATATTGTAGAGCTTGCAAAGGCATATGATACTGCTCTCAGCTACAGCATTAAGACTGAAACTAATGCAGATGATATAGTACTTGCAGCTGATGAAAAATCACAGGCAACAGCTCTTGCAGCAGTTGAAAACTTCAAGACAGTATGGGCTAAGGCAGTTGATAATCAGGCTGCTTCCTCAGCAGAAATCAAGTTCGTATTAGAAAAAGATGAAACCGGCGCAACAACAGTAGATCACTCAAAGCGTGGTTATGCAGTATTCGCAAACGGAGAAGTAAACACATATGGATGTGTTTATGGCAAGGTTGGCGAAACAGTTACAATCCAGGTTAAGCCTTATGCTGGCTACACATTTGTAGGCTGGTACTCAACAGAAACACCTTCTGCAACAGACACACCTCTTAGCACATCAGCAGCTATGGAAGTTACAATCAAGGATGGTCACTATCCATACTACGCTAAGTTCAAGGAAAATGCACCTCAGACAATTTCCTTCGGCGAAGGTATCAAGTACTACAGCTCAATCAAAGTTCCAAGAATTACTGACGAATCAAGTAGCACTGTAAACGACAGCTGGACAAATGGTACTCAGGGATTCCCTGCAACATTATCATTCCTCACAAACGAAGAAGTCGTAATTATGGCAGATACAACCCGATTCGCTGGAAAGGGTATCACAGGTATCAAGGATAAATACGGCAATATCGTTGAGGAAAATGTTTATGTAAATCCAATAACTGGCGAAATTGACACAACATCATCAAATACAAACAATGCATATAAGTTCAATGTGGCTTATGACAACTCATTTACTGTTGCAACCTACACAAACACAGGTCTTTCTGGCACTAGCACTTATGTTCAGTTCAAGGTGGGCGGAAAGATTCTGGCTGCACAGCTCCTTCCTACACGTGATGTAACATCAATTGCTCCGGCTGACCCTGAAAAGACAGGATTCACATTTAAGGGCTGGGTATACGAAGGTGAAACTACTGTTCAGAAACTTAAGACAGTTACCAAGGCGGTAGGCGTCCTCGTTCCTCTCTTTGAAGAGATCACAGACCTCAAGGTTACAGTTACAAACGGTATAATCGATTCATCAACAGTTAAGGAAGCTTACACATACGGCGATCAGATCCTCGTAACAGCTGACCTCCAGAATGCAGCTGGCAAGTACTTCTCAGGCTGGTACGATGAAGACGGCAACCTCGTTTCCAAGTACAGAACAGCTAAGATCAACATCACAAAGAGCATGGTTCTTACAGCTAAGTACACAAGAGATACAGAACTCGTTCTTGAAGCAGGCGTTGACCTCGTTGCAAACAGAACAACTTCAGCTCTTGAACTTACAGCTACAAGACTTCTCACAGATGATATGACTCTCGTTGAAATCGGTATGCTTTACAAGGTTGGCGAAGTTGCTGAATCTGACATGGTAATCACAAACGAACAGCTCGGCAGAAAGTATAAGTCAGACGCAGAAAAGAAGAATGGTGACTATGTTGTAACACTTAACCTCTCTTCAGAAGCTGCAAAGACTTCAGTAATTTCTGCAAGATCCTACTTCATCTATCAGGATGCAGAGGGTGTAAACCATACAGTATATTCAAATACTGTATACTCCGACCCTGTTCAGTAATCAGAGAAAAGGAGAATGAAAATCATGAAGAAGTTCTATGAAGAAGCAGAGATGGAAATCATTAAGTTCCAGAATGAAGATATCATCACAACAAGCGGTGACGTTGACGACAGCGGCGTAATTGATCCGGGTCTTGACTCAGATATCGACGTTCTCTAAGATTTAAGCCATCCAAAAAGCGGGCAGAGAAATCTGTCCGCTTTTATTATATACTATTATAAACGCCCTGTAAAGCCCCTGAGAGGCTTTCTGAGGCATTTTATTTTAAATGGCATAATTTACCGCAAAGCACAAGAAAGCGGCTCAGAAGAGCCGCTGATGCTATTTTACGTTAATATTAATATCTCCGCTGAGTTTCAGTACATAAGGAGCGTTTTGGCTCTGCCATGCGTCCTTGCCGTTTACGGTAACGTCCCCGTCGGAAACATTGAAGCTGTAGTCGGTAACTTCGCCGTAAAGGGTGATATCAGCGTCACCGCTGCCGGTTGCGATACTGCTGTTTCCGGTTATCATGCCGGAAAGGGAAAGGTCGTTTCTGCCATTGTTGATGATAGCGGATTCGCTTCTGAAATTGCTCAGCACTGCCGAACCGGAACTGAAATTCAGGTCCGCATTGACAGCGTCAATATTTATGCCGTTTATGTCGCCGCTGCCTTTGTTTATTTCAGTGTAGCTGCATTTTAAGTCTCTTATCTGACTGTCCCCGTCACCGCAGTCGATGAAGATCTGTTCTGCGGTTATGTAGCTTATATTCGACTTGCCGAAGCCGGATGTTATTTCAACGTCCTTGAGGGTGATGCCCGCCGGGATATACAGTGTAATGACACCCTCACTGCTGCGGTAGCCAGGAGTGAAAATGGCCTGGTACCACTTCTGAGTTTCATACCTTACCCTGAGAGTATTGTTAGTGGTGGAATACTCGATGAGGTCTCTCGTAACATTGCTGCCCTCGATCCTGAAGTCGGTCACATCGTTAGTGCAGATGACGTTCACATCCGCAAGGGACACGTCAATGTCGATATTGAAAATATTCCCCGGAGAGATATTCGCTTCAAATTCGGTAAGGGCAAGCTGGTTTTTATAGTCCCCCACCGCCCCTGACACAAGTCCGGCAATAATCATCAGTCCGCCAAGTACCAGCATGGCACCGGGTATAATAATTTTCAGTTTCTTTTTTATATTCATTTTTCAGCCGCCTTTCCTTTAAGGCGTTTGTTGACTCCGCTGAAAGCTCCGGTTACCGCCTTTTTGATAACATTGAAAACCAGATTCATTGCCGGAAGAAACAGCAAAACCGGAATGCCCATAAATATAAGGGAGATACCCATAGTCGTTAGCCCTACTGAAGTAAGGTTCGCTATATAAGGGATGCTCATAGCTAACAATGCAATGCCTGAAACTGCCATCAGTACCAGCAGTCCGGCAACGAACAGGGCAAAAGCCGCAAGAGCGAGAACAAACAGCAGTACAACGCCTATCCATATTGGCGAGAGTAAAACGGTCAGCAGACATGACTGCTTTTTTTTGCCGGCGTCCAGCCTGTTCTGTGCAGACCGGACATTATTCTTCGTCTCACGCACCATGCCCGAAAGAGTAGACCTGTTTTTTCTGATTATTTTTTCCGCAAGCTCCTTCGGACTGCCCAAATTGGACATTGCGTACTGTTCATTTTCAGGTCCGGCATCGGTCAGATATTTGTCATAGTATTTCATAGCGGCATTGCGCTCTTTTATCGGCAAGGGCTGAAGATAATGCTTCAGTCTTGTCAGGTAATCATATTTTGTCATGTCTGAAGTTTACGCTCCCCTGAACATTATTATCGTCATAAAGTCACAACTTGTTCATTCTATATTATAACTCAGATAACAAAAAAAGTCAACTTGAAAAACCGACGAAATATCATACTTTATAAATTAATTTATGTACAGGTCAAAAACGCCCCCGAAAAGGGAGCGCTTCAGTTTTTTTATTTTTTACCTGTTGCCAAGAATTTTGCAATTGCCGCCGCATCACGGACATTTATAACTCCGTCACAATTAAAGTCTGCGGAATCGGGCAGTTCCTCTGCCTTGCCCTGTGCAAGCTTCTGCGCAATAAACGCAGCGTCACGGACAGTATATTCTTCCGTCTGTTCCTGTTCCGGGTCGGATACTGTTATTGAAACGGTCGTTGACGTCGTCTCCGGAGAAGTTGTTACAGGAGAAGTTGTTGTGATCTCAGGCTCAGCTTCGAGGGCATTTTTGCCAACCATCTCTGTGGTCATTTCATCTATGTACCATATTCCAGGTCGTACACCAGTTGCCTCATATATGTCTGCAGCAGCTGAAAAATATTCCTCAAAACCTGCTTCCTCATCTGAAACCATGCGGTAGGATATAAGGTCGTCATCCTCATCCGTATAATCTTCTATCCTGAATTTCAGTCCTTTTTCAGCAAGGAGAGCATTAGCAGTTTCCGGATCCAAATCAGAACTGTATTCAAATACAGTATGCGAAAATACTTCAACCGAGTAAACCTGACCAATATCATAGAATGCAGAGATCAGATTTTCATCATTGAGCTTCTGCATGACAGCCTTCGAAGCTTCCCTGCCCGCCTGCACTGCTTCATCATCAGGCTCCAACAGACACTTAGAAATACCAACTCTGTATATTGTTGCCCCGGAAAGAGTATAGGAACTGATGTAAGCGCCGGGATCATAATCCGGTTTTATTTTATCCTCATACGTGTCATCAAGATTGTTTTCCGGAAAATATTCCTTAAAAATTTCAATGACCCTGTCATTTACATCCTCATAATTTACATCTCCGCTGAGGACAAACTCAAAGCAGTAATAGTTCGGAATAGCTCTCATCAGTTCTCCATTGTAATATATTTTATATTCACGGTCAAGCCCCAGAGGATCATCACCTTTTAACATGCCCTTGTCGTCCAGCAGGACACTATCACGTTCCAATTCAGGCAGAACTGATTCCTGGTATATACCAGAAGCAGGCACAGCTGAAAGTACATTCGCTGCAATAATTGCCGCTGTTGATATACCGGCAATAAGCTTTTTTAAAGTTTTTGTCATAACACATCTTCCTTTCTAACCTAGTCTTTACAAATTAATAGCTCATATTAGGATTATCCTTAATTACAGGTGTCAGTGTATAATTGGAAAGTTGCTGACCTGTCTCGTATGAATACCTCATATAAGTACGTCCTGCAGTACTTGATGCTGTACTGTTCGGCGTAAAGCCGGAAATGTTGGGGGACGAAACTGTACTTCCGGTTGCTCTTGATAGATATGCACTGCTGTATGTTCTACCCAGAAGTCTCGCAAGAATGCACTCCGCATCAGCATAATCAACTACAAGATTCTGATTTGTATCAAGTTGGTTATAATTAGCTATAGAATATACTCCAGCAAGATATTTGCTGATAACTAACTGATCTGCAATACTAACTCTACCGTCTCTGTCAACATCACAATTATCATAGCTGGAATCTGCTGATACGGCTGAAACTCCATTAACCGAAGCAGCTGTGATTTTAAATCTTCTCATTTTCTTCTACCTTAACCTTTCTACCCATCAAAACAGGCTTTTAATTTTTTTTTGAATCAGCCTGATCCATCGTTCTTATTTTTAAAAATAGAGTTATCACTTCCCTTTACATTTATTTCTATCCTTTTCTTTTATTTATTATAACACTTACTAATTATGTTGTCAATATTTTTTCTTTCTGCGCCGCCCCAACAGAAAAAATATTTTCTGCCGTCAATCAGAGTATACTATTGTAGATCTCCATAATTTTTTCTTTATCTGCAAAACCTCTGGAGAATGCACTTGCGCTGCCTGCGGCTATGCCCATTCTGAAAGCGTGGTCATAATCGTGACTTTCAAGCCAGCCGCACAGAAAGCCTGCCACCATTGAATCCCCTGCCCCGACGGAATTTATCACCTTCCCCGAAGGAGCATTTTTTTCAAGGCTCACTCCCCCGGCTGCAGAAAGGACAGCACCGTTTCCGGCAAGTGAAACAAGGACATTTTCTGCCCCCATACTGCGAAGCCTGTGAGCATGCTCCAGAACCTCCCGTCGGTCACTGCCCAGCTTCTTTCCAATAATCGCACCAAGCTCATGATTGTTAGGCTTTATGAGGAATGGACAATGCTTCACTGCGTTCATAAGAAGGCTTCCGGAAGCGTCCACAATGACCTTCACTCCCCTGCCGACACGCCTGATTATATCCCCGTAGATAGTATCGGGAACTCCCGGCGGAATGCTCCCTGCAAGGACAAGGTAATCCCCCTCCCCGGCAGCTCCAATTTTCTCCATCAGCCTTGCAATGTCTGTTTCCGTTATAACAGGTCCGGAGGCGTTTATCTCGGTCTCCTCACCGGATTTTATTTTAACATTGATTCGTGACAGACCATCGATCTCAGTAAAATCGCAGCGGCAGCCTGCCTCCTCTGCGCGTTTTTTTATCTCCTGCCCTGTGAATCCCCCGATAAATCCAAGAGCCGTACTCTCAATACCAAGTCTGCAAAGCATTGCCGAAACGTTTATACCCTTGCCGCCGGTGAGAAAATATTCATTTCTGCTTCTGTTTGTCTCGCCGATATTGATGCTGTCGGCTGTCAGGGTATAGTCAAGTGCCGGGTTGAATGTAACTGTATATATCATAATTTCCTCCGTTTTTTACACAAAAAAATGAAACATCTTCCGAAGAAAATGTTTCATTTGAAAAATTTTAAAAAGGGTTATTTGTATGAATGGTGACCCGTAGCGGAATCGAACCGCTGATGCCGCCGTGAGAGGGCGGAGTCTTAACCGCTTGACCAACGGGCCATATTTTTGGTGCACCATCGGGGGCTCGAACCCAGGACCCACTGATTAAGAGTCAGTTGCTCTACCAACTGAGCTAATGGTGCATTTTCGACTGCCATATTATTATATCACACTTTATCTCCTTTGTCAATAGCTTTTTTGAAAATATTTTCGGGATATTTGTGTTGACTTACAGCAAATACCATGTTAAAATTGTAATAGTTAAGGAAGAGTGAAAGGGGTGTCCTTATGAAAATCAATCAGAATAGTCTTACCGGTCTTTACAGCAGGCGTACAGGCGGTGTTACCGCAGCGGAGGATGAAAAGCAGATTCAGTCCGGCTCACAGTCGGATACAGCCGCAGCAAGGACTGACAGCGTTGCAATTTCCTCTCAGGGTATCAGATTCATTTCAGGTGACGGCAGAATCACAGTTTCTTCCGGCAGTGACATTCTGGAGGCGGAAATGAAATCGGATAAAACCGTCAGTGTATATTTCAGCGATTCCGCAATGGTAAGCCGTGCGGTAAAACGTGGATATATTGAGATAAACGGGAATAAAACAGCTCTCAGCGATGAGGTAAAAAAAGAGCTTATCAGAACCGATAAGCAGGCTCAGAAGGCAAGGGAATCCGCATTTGCGTATTATAATACTCGCCATAATATGGCGGTCGCCCAGCAGCAGTCGAACGCTGTAAATAAACAGATAAATTCGGATATTCAGGCTTTCAGCACCGCCGCAAAAATGTCCAGAGGTTCACAGGTTTCCCATGAGGAGGAATCCCAGCTGCTCAAAAGTGACCCGGAAATGTATTTCATGTCGAAAATGGCACAGCAGATGTCAAAGTACAAGGACAAGGACTACGGCAAAGTGGATAAAGACGAGCCGTCACAGCCGGAGAGAAACAACACCGGCAAAAGCTTTACAACATACCGGACGAAAATGGACGTCGATATTTCTTCCGGCACTGTTGATACTTCGTCCATAGATCTGGATGAAAAGGAAGTTAGTGTGTGATTTGAAAAGAACGCCCCGGAAAGCCGGGCGCTCATAAAGAAGTTTTAATAATTTGAATGAAAGGTTGCGTAGAATAGCCTACGCAGCCTTTCTCTTTTTATCATATTTTCTGCTGTCAGCAACGGCAGTAGATATGGCAACGTCAAAACGGTAGTAAATGTCGATCTGCTGTGTACGATGCCCACTGCTCTTGTCGGGAGCGTGTACGACTATCCTTTCGATAAGTTCGTGCATTAGCTCTGGTGTAAGCTCTGTGATATACTCATATTTCCGCACCACCTTAATAAAAGCTGTTATATCAGTGGACTTCTGCTCGGCAGTATTGATATACGCCGTCAGCTCAGCTACCGTTGCTCTGAGTATCTTCTGCTCGTCCTCATATCCTGCCGACATCATGGCAAAGCGTTCGTCAGAAATTTTAGCCGAAACATTGTCCTCGTAAAGTCTTGTGAACAGCTTATCTAGTTCTGCAATACGCTTTTCAGCCTGTTTGAGCGTTTTCTTAGCTTTAGAAAGCTCCGAGGACTGCTTCTGTACAGAATTACTCATAGCTGCCTGTACAAATTCGTCCTCGTTTTCCTTAACAGCAGCAAGCAGCTTATTCAATTCGTTCAGGACAATCTCTTTCAATACCACTGTTCTGATAAAGTGAGCAGAGCAAACATCTTTGTCTGAAGCATAAGTGGAACACTTCATATGCTCTTGGTCAGCAGTAAAGCTTGTTGAACGGCACAGATACATTTTCTTTCCGCAGTCAGCACAGTAAACCATACCCGAAAACGGATTGACTTCCTCATGCTTCTGAGGTCTGCGTTTATTCTTGCGAAGCTCCTGCACCAAATCAAACTCCTGCTGAGAAACGATTGATTCGTGAGTATTCTCAAAAATCAGCCATTCATCTTTAGGAACAGTAATCTTCTTTTTGTTCTTGTATGACTTTCTGCGAGTTCTGAAATTCACAGTATGACCGGCATATTCAGGCTTTTCAAGTATTCCTGAAATTGTTTTACCATCCCATCGAGTTGTATTGGCGTTAGGGCAATTTGGCTTTCTTCCCTTCGATAACACATATGCCGTGGGAGTTGGTATCCCCTCCTCTGTAAGAGTACGAGCAATCTGTGTTGGTCCGTAGCCCTCTATACAAAGCCTAAAAATTTTTCTGACAACTTCCGCAGGTTCATCGTCGATAATCCACAGGTGTTTGTCTGCTTCCGACCTTTTGTAGCCGTAAATCGGAACGGACAACGGTTTGCCCGACTGCCCCTTTGCTTTGAAAACGGCTCGAATCTTTTTACTTGTATCACGAGCGTACCAGTCATTAAAAATGTTCTTGAATGCCATCAACTCGTTTTCACTTTTGAGGGTATCCACATTATCGTTTATAGCGATATAGCGAACATCATAATCAGGGAAAATGATTTCAATGTACTCGCCAGTTTTCAGATAATCACGACCAAGTCTGGAAAGGTCTTTTGTTATCACAATTCCGACCTTACCTGCTTCTATGTCAGTCATCATTGCCTTGAAGCCGTCACGCTCGAAGGTTGTTCCGGACACTCCGTCATCAACATAGAAAACTGTGTTCCTGAATCCGTTGTCGTCAGCGTATTTCTTAAGGATAGTCTTCTGGTTTGTTATACTATTACTTTCTCCCTGTAACATATCGTCCTGGGAGAGCCTGCAATATAATGCTGTTATCTTGTCTGTCATATTAACCTCTCTTTCCGACAGATACAGCAAGCTATGTTATCATTATAGCTCACACCGGAAATAAATACAATGCGCCGATATTCCAAAGTTACACAGCCTGCTTCTCAGATTCTTGTCCGGTTTGACCGGGCATTTTTTCACATTCACGAATGATGAGCCTTTTCAAAATGTCCGAAAGGCTATCCTGAGAAACAAGATTAAAAATGGTTCGTACCAAATAAGTGGTGTGTCCGATCTTGTACTCGGACATTCTGTTTAAACTGGATTCTGCCTTCTCTCTATCTACGGCAGATGTGTTTTTATTCATAGCGAATTTTACTCCTTTAGCTTCTCTGTCTCTATGCTTTAGAGCCGAGGGCTTCGCTTTCTATCTCTCACCCTCATAATAGC
>JBJEQU010000189.1:0-12274 GCA_051881935.1 Porcipelethomonas sp.
AGAAATGGTAACTAAGTTTTTCTGGTTTATAACCGGCTTTATCCCGTCGGTTATGGGTGTGTGAAATGGACAATATTTCCTTTAAGCTCGACGTGTTTGAGGGACCTCTCGACCTGCTTCTTCATCTGATCTCCAAGCACAAGCTCAATATTAATGACATTGAAATATCAAAGCTGCTGGAGCAGTATCTTCTCTACCTCGAACAGGCTAAGGAACAGGATCTGGAGCTTGCCGGAGAGTTCCTTGAAATGGCGGCAAAGCTTATATATATAAAGACTGTATCCCTTCTCCCTAAGCCGGAGGAGGCAGAGGAAATAAAAAAAGAGCTTCAGGGTACCCTTATTGAATATTCTCTCTGCAAAAAGGCAGCGGCAAAGCTTCGTGAAAGCTATCAGGGCAATGACATTTTTGTAAGAGAGCCTATGAAGATCGTTATCAACACTGAATACAGGCTAAGGCATGATCCGCAAAAGCTTGCGGAGGTGTATTTCGGGATGAATCTTAAAAGAACTGATTTCCGTCAGGCAAATGAAAAGAAGATAAATGATGTTGTCCAGCAGAAGGTAGTTTCGGTAATTTCCAAGGTGGTCTACGTGCTGAAAAATCTTTACAGGCACGGCAGCGTGTATATAGACAGGCTGTTTGACGGGATGACCGGACGCTCGGAGCGTGTGGCGACCTTTCTTGCCATTTTAGAGCTTACAAAGGCAGGAAGGATCATGATAAGCGATGACAGTACCCGTGTTTACTTCAAGAAAAAAGGTGAAATGAATGCAGCTAAATGAAAAAGCGGCAGCAGTGGAGGCGATACTCTTTGCTTCCGGAGAACCAGTGGACGAGAGCCGCATTGCCGAAGCAGCAGCCATTGAAAAAAGTGATGTTGCCGGTATGATAAAAATTCTTAATGAGCGTTATTCCGACTGCGGAAGCGCACTCAATATTATTCATCTGGGAAGCAGATACCAGATGTGTACCCGCAGGGAATACGGTGAATACATAAGGGCGGCAATGGAGTCTAAAAGGCAGTCGCCCCTTTCAAATGCCGCAATGGAGGCGCTGACTGTAATAGCCTACAATCAGCCGGTGACAAAGGGATTTGTTGAAAACGTCAGGGGAGTGGACACCTCCTCTGTTATAAATACTTTGGTGGAAAAAGGTCTTCTTGAGGAGGACGGCAGGCTTGAAGTTCCCGGCAGACCGGTGGCGTATAAAACCACAGACAACTTCCTGCGCTGCTTCGGACTTGGTTCACTGGACGATCTTCCGCCTCTGGTCAGAGACAATGAGGACAAGCAGGTAAGTTTATTTGAGGAAAATAATGACAATAATTATGATGAGACGGCTGGTGCTGAAACAGTGAAGGAGGGATAGGATGCTCTGGATAATTCTCGGCAGTATACTGCTGCTCCTGATCTTTCTGATGCTCTCTCCTGTAAAAATTTATGTCACTTATATTGACAATAAACCGGAGGCTGTACTGAAATATCTTTTTTTCAGAAAAAAGCTGAACGGCGCCGGAAAAAAGCTTCGTAAGGCTGAAAAGGCTGAAACAGGCAGTGATACGGGGCAGTCTGAGGAAGACAGGAAAGCTAAAAGGAAAAAGAGCTTTATTCCAGAAAGTACATCGGGGAAAATCGAATTTATAAAAAATCTTGCTTCCTCCGGTGGACGGGCGTTCAGACGCATAACAAAGCATATTAAAATAAAAGGCATTTTTATCGATATTCAGATATCTGATATGGACGCTTATGAATGCGCCCTTAAATTCGGCAAGGCGAATATTGTCGTTTACAATCTGTTCAGCTATCTGGGGAACTTTGTAAAGCTCAAAAAGAAGAGCATCAATATAAAATGCGTTTACAATCAGCCGGAGAGCATTTATAATATAAGCTTTAATGTAAGGCTTACCCCGGCAGCCGCTGTTATGACGGCTGCGGCGTTTGCTGTAAGATTCTTACTGGATCTCAGAAAGTCCGCCGGACAGAAGTGTCAGACGGCATAAATTCAGTTGTTATGGGAAAACTATCCTGTAAATAAAAATGAACTGCGGATATAAATTAAATTTCCATTGCCGCTCCGGAAATTTATGCTCCGCAAACGATTTCCGAAAAAAATTAAGATCAAGAGCGGCAGAACGGAGATTTATCATGGCAGAAAATCATACTATAGGCAATATCATGGGAATTACAATGGAAAAGCTCAGACAGATGGTGGATGTAAACACTATCGTAGGAGAGCCTATCGAGCTTCAGGATGGAACTACAATAATCCCTATTTCAAAGGTTTCCTTCGGTTTCGCTTCCGGCGGTTCTGACCTTCCGACAAAGTCGGAAAAGGAGCTTTTCGGCGGTGGATCAGGGGCAGGTGTTTCCATCCAGCCTCTTGCATTTCTCGTTGTATACAAGGGTGAGGCAAAGCTTATGCAGATGTCTGTAAATGCTTCAACTCCTAACGCTCTTGCAAGCATGATACCGGACGTTATCGACAAGGTTTCCGGTATGTTCGGCAAGGATAAGAAAAAAGACGGCGAAGAGGACGCTGAGTAACGGATAACGCTGTCCTATTTTTGATTTTTCTTTCATAAAATGTATCTGAAAAGATGAAAAAACATGGAGGCGTTTTATGAAGAAAATAATATATGCCGCTGCAGCAGCGGTTATGCTGGCATTTCCCATGACTGTTCACTGCGAAAGCTCTCAGCCGGAGGTGTCGGCAAAGGCGTGTGTACTCATTGAGGAAAAAACAGGCAAAATACTTTATGAAAAAAATTCCGGGGAAAAGCTCCCCATGGCAAGCACTACCAAGATCATGACGACCCTTCTCTGTCTTGAAAGCGGAGGTCTTGACGACTATTTTGTCGTTGACAGTCAGGCAATCAGGGTGGAAGGCTCATCCATGGGACTTAAAGAAGGGGACGCTGTTACAAAGCGTGCGCTTTGCTATGGTATGCTTCTTCCCTCGGGAAATGACGCAGCCAATGCGGCGGCAGTTAAAATCGGCGGCAGCATTGAAAAATTTGCGGAAATGATGAATGAACGTGCCGCAGAAATAGGTATGACCAGAACCTGTTTCGTAACTCCCTCCGGACTTGAGGGGGAGGGACATGGTTCCAGTGCCTATGATATGGCACTCCTTGCAAGGGAGGCACTTAAAAATCCCGATTTCTGCGAAATATGCTCCCAGCAGACAGCAAAGGTCTGCTTCGGCAATCCCCCCTTTGACAGGTGGCTTAAAAATACAAACAAGCTTCTGGGAATGTATGAGGGGGTAAAGGGAGTAAAGACCGGATTTACTGATGAAGCGGGAAGATGTCTTGTGTCTGCCTGTGAACGGGACGGCGTGTCTCTTATCTGCGTTACCCTAAACGACAAAAACGACTGGGACGATCATATGAAGGTGTATGATTACGGATTTTCACTGATAAAGCCCCTTGAGCTTTCCTCAGATGAAACATTTTCCCTGAAAATTGCCGGTGGGACAAAGGACGAAATTTCCGTAAAGCCGGAGGGAAAGGTTCTCATCGGCGATGACGGAGATATGACAGGCGGTATTTCTTCGGAAATCATTCTTCCTGCCTTTGCTTATGCAGGAATAAAGCAGGGGGAGACTGTCGGGGAGCTTGTATGGTATTATGACGGCAGGTCTGTGGGGTCGGTTCCGCTGAAAGCCGCAGAAAATGCGGAATATGATTCCGGTCAGGCTGAGGATAAAACTTTTTTTGAGAAGATAAAGAAATTTATATTTAACTGATAAGGAGCTGCAATTGGAAAAGACAAGGATACAGAAAATTATCTCCGACAGCGGTTACTGCTCAAGGAGAAAGGCAGAAGCACTTATTTCTGCCGGAAGAGTTACGGTAAACGGCCGCCCGGTAAAGCTGGGGGACAAGGCAGGCGGACGGGATATTATTTCCATTGACGGTGAGAGGATATATATCCCGAAAAAGAAAAATAACATCTATCTGATGCTCAACAAGCCCAGAGGCTATGTTACCACTATGAGTGATGAAATGGGGAGAAGATGTGTTACCGAGCTTCTTGAGGGGGTCGAAGAGAGAGTTTACCCCGTGGGACGTCTTGACAGAAACTCGGAGGGTCTTCTTCTCTTTACCAATGACGGAAACTTTGCAAACAGCATTATGCACCCTGCAAAGCAGATAAGCAAGACATACCGTGTAACGGTACGTCCGGATATAAATGATGACCAGCTTGTGGCGCTTTCCGACGGTATCGTTCTCGACGGAAGAAAAACACTTCCTGCAAATGTTGTTGTAAAGGATAAACAGCCGGGCAGGGTAGTACTGCTTATAACTATCCGTGAGGGAAGAAACCGCCAGATAAGAAGAATGTGCGAAGCAGTGGGACTGGAAGTTGCAAGACTGCGCAGAATAAGCATAGGTCCGATAAAGCTCGGCATGTTAAAGCCGGGAACTTACAGGGAGCTTACCTCCGAAGAACTGAGGGCAATAAGAAACGCTATTGGCAAGGATGTGAAATAATGCTGGAAATACATGAGAGAACTGACATAACCGGATATGAGAATATAGTTAGCGGTATAGAAAGCGACTGTATCCATATTGTTGAATCGATAAACGGCAGCGAGGTAAACGGCTACGGAGTTTATTCAGTAGGGGAAGAGGGCATTGCCGTCCATGATTTCAGCAGTGAGGAATGGGAAATAACCGACGGCATCATAAGAACGATACTTTTCAAGGGGATGCTGGGAGGTATCAACCGCTGTGACTTTGCCGTTCCCGACAGCGAAAAGCAGCAGAAGCTCCTGCGGCTTGGCTTTATTAAAGATGATACGACATCAATTGAGGATATTAATAGTTTCATGTGCAGCTGTCAAAATTGTAAACAATCTCAATAAATACTTGCATAAATTGCAAAAATATAGTATAATTAAGTTGAGTATTGACATGGCGTTTTGAAATAAACCGTCATAATGGGAAATTGAATAAATTTCACTGAGGTTTGTTTGAAAATGTCGTTTGAAATATTAAATCCGTACAGGAAGGAACGATAATATGCAGATTGATAAGAATACGAACAGTCAGGCAAAGGAAAGACTTACATATTTGTTTGATGACGGTATTTACAGTGAAATTAATTCGATGGTCAGGGAAAAGGACGCTCCGGCGAGTGTCGTTTCCGCTTTTGGCTATGTAAACGGAAATGCAGTCTATGCCTTTGCACAGGATAAGTCCGTAAATAACGGTGCTGTTGGCAAGGCACAGGCTTCAAAAATTGCAAAGGTGTATGAGCTTGCTGCAAAGACAGGTGCTCCGGTTGTGGGTATCCATGATTCGGACGGTGCATTTGTCGACGGAACTGCTTCTTCACTTGCCGCATACGGAAAAATGCTGGGTGCTTCCGCAGCTGTTTCCGGAGTTGTTCCGCAGATATCTGTTATTGCCGGAACATGTGCCGGTACAGCAGCTATGCTTGCATGCTCCTCCGACTTTGTTATCATGACAAAGGACAGCGAATTTTTTATGGCTCCCAACAGTGCAGGAACTGCTCAGGAGGCTGCAAAGGCAGGTATTGCTTCTGCTGTATGCGATGATGAAAAGGCGGCTATTGAAAAGGCAAGAGAGCTTATCAATATTCTTCCGGGAAATAATCTGGCACCGGTTCCCATGTTTGAATTTACCGAGGGAACAGCAGTAAATTCGTCAGATGTAAAGTCTGTTATTGCTTCTGTTGCTGATGCAGATACATCCGTTGAATTATCCGCAGAATACGGCGCTGCTTCCTATACGGGTTTTGCTTCAATAAACGGCTCAGCAGTTGGTATTGCTGCTGCCGGAATCGATTCAAAAAAGCTTACTCCCGATGACTGTGCAAAGCTTGCGCGTTTTGTAAGAACCTGCGATGCTTTCTCTGTACCGGTTGTGACCTTTGTTGACAGCGAGGGATTTGATGAGGCTGATGTTATTTCCTCTGTCAAGGCAATGACCACTCTTGCAAACAGCTATTCAGAAGCTACCACGGCAAAGATAGCAGTTGTTGCAGGCAAGGCAGTAGGTCCTGTTTTTGCAGCAGTTGCAGGAAACAATTCAAATTCAGATTTTACATACGCTTATCCGGATGCTGTTATTGCTCCTCTTGCCCCTGTTACGGCTGTTGAGTTTATGTGGCATGACAAGCTCAAGGGCGCTTCAGACCTTAAGGCTGAAAGGGACAAGCTTGCTGCTGAATATTCAAAGACACTGGCAAGCGCTGAAAATGCAGCCGAAAACAACTATATAGATGATGTTATTGACCCTGCACAGACAAGGACTGTACTTGCAGCGGCTCTTGATATCCTCTCAGGCAAGCGTGTTCAGAAGCTTCCGAAAAAGCACAACAACATTCAGTTTTGATTAATATAAAAGATAGGTGGTAAAAATTATGAAAAGATTTAATATTACAGTAAACGGCAAGGCTTATGATGTTTCAGTTGAGGAACTTGGCGCTTCAGCAGCTCCTGCAGCTGCACCCGCACCGGCAGCAGCTCCCACAGCTGCTCCTGCACCGGCACCGGCAGCAGCTCCTGCAGCAGGAGCAGGCGAAAAAGTAACAGCTCCTATGCCGGGAACTATCCTTGATGTTAAGGTGAGCAATGGCGACAGCGTTACAAAGGGACAGGTCATCATGGTTCTTGAGGCAATGAAAATGGAAAACGATATCGTTGCTTCCTGTGACGGTACTATTACAAGTATTCTTGCCAAGAAGGGCGATACTGTAAACTCCGGGGACGCTCTTGCAACTATCGGCTGAACGTGAAAATTCAAATTGCCATAGCTCATAGTCTTTGAGTATGGCAGTCCGGGAAAAATTAAATTTTTAATTTGCCGTTGCGGTTTTGTTTTCCCATGACGAAATATACGGCAGAATGGAGATAATAATGGCTAAGGTAAAAATTACTGAAACCGTACTTCGTGACGCTCATCAGTCACTTATTGCAACACGTATGACAATGGATGATATGCTTCCCGTACTTCCTCTTATGGATAAGGTCGGCTATCATTCTGTTGAATGCTGGGGCGGAGCTACATTCGATTCGTGCCTCAGATTTTTAAATGAAGACCCCTGGGAAAGACTGAGAACACTCAGAAAAGAGCTCCCTCATACAAAGCTCCAGATGCTCTTCCGCGGTCAGAATATGCTGGGCTACCGTCATTATGCCGATGACGTTCTTGAATATTTCGTTCAGAAGTCGGTGGCTAACGGTATCGACATTATCAGAATTTTTGACGCTCTAAACGATATAAGAAATCTTGAAACTGCAATAAAGGCAGCTAAAAAAGAGGGCGCACATACTCAGGTTGCTATGTCCTATACTCTCGGTGACGTTTTCACTGATGAATACTATGTAAACTATGCAAAGCAGATTGAAAATGCCGGCGCTGATTCAATCTGTATCAAGGATATGGCTGCACTTCTTACACCGTACGAAACAGAAAAGCTCGTTAAGGCACTGAAAAAGGCGGTAAAGATCCCGATACAGTTACATACCCATTACACATCCGGACTTGCGTCCATGTGTCTTATGAAGGGTATTGAGGCAGGGGTTGACGTTATTGATACTGCTATGTCACCTCTTGCTCTGGGTACATCCCATGCTCCTACAGAGTCAATGGTTGCCGCACTCCAGGGTACTGAGTACGATACAGGGCTTGACCTGGTTCTTCTTACAGAGATCAGGGACCACTTCATGAAGCTTAGAAAGAAATATATTGACAGCGGTCTGCTTGACCCTAAGATGCTTGCTGTTGACGCAAACGCTCTTATTTATCAGGTTCCGGGCGGAATGCTTTCAAACCTCCTCTCGCAGCTCAAGCAGGCAGGCAAGGAAGATCAGCTTGAAGAGGTTCTCAAGGAAGTTCCGAGAGTTAGAAAAGACGCAGGTTTTCCGCCGCTGGTTACACCATCTTCACAGATCGTCGGAACACAGGCTGTGTTTAATGTAATTACCGGCGAGCGCTATAAAATGGTTACAAAGGAATTCAAGGGCATCGTGAGAGGTGAGTACGGCAAGACTCCAGTGCCTATTGATCCTGAATTCAGAAAGAAAATTATTGGTGACGAAAAGCCTATAGACTGCCGTCCGGCAGACCTTCTTGAACCGGAGCTTGATAAGCTCAGACAGGAATGTGCTGAATGGACAGAACAGGAAGAGGACGTTCTCAGCTATGCACAGTTCGGACAGGTTGCTGTTAAATTCTTTGAAAACCGCCGCAATAAGAAATACGGAGTTGACGGCGCACATTCAGATAAGGAAAAACAGGTTCATCCGGTTTGATAATACATGATGATATGATCTGATGCTGAAAAAAGGCGGACTTTTGTTCGCCTTTTTGAAATATTTGTAAAGGAGGTATCTGATTATGCCGATAAAAATCCCTCATGATCTTCCGGCATTTAATGAGCTGCGTCAGGAAAATATATTTGTGATGACAAAGGAAAGAGCGGAGCACCAGGACATAAGACCGCTCAGGATCATTATTCTCAATATCATGCCGAAGAAAATTGAAACTGAAACTCAGCTTATGCGGCTGCTCAGCAATACCCCTTTACAGGTAGACATTGAGCTGCTGAATCTTGAATCCCATGTTTCAAAAAATACCCCTCTGAGCCATCTTTCAAACTTTTACAAAACCTTCGACCAGATAAAGGATAAAAGATATGACGGAATGATTATTACAGGTGCCCCTGTTGAACACCTTGAATTTGAACAGGTCGATTACTGGAAGGAAATTTCCGAAATAATGGAGTGGAGCAAATCCCATGTTTTCTCCACATTCCATATCTGCTGGGGAGCACAGGCAGGTCTTTATTACCATTTCGGTATTGGCAAGACCATTCTTCCACGGAAGGTTTTCGGTGTCTTCCCTCACAGGGTGGAATATGTAAATGCACAGCTTCTCAATGGTTTTGATGATTGTTTTATGGTTCCCCATTCAAGGCATACTACTGTTGAACGTGAAAAAATTGAAAGTAATGACCGGCTTGTGATCTTGGCTTCATCGGATATGGCAGGAGTTCATATTGCTGCAAACAAGAATGGAAGACAGTATTTTATTATGGGACACAGCGAATATGACAGGGATACTCTTGCTGGCGAATATTTTCGTGATAAGAATAATGGTCTTGACATCGATATCCCTTATAATTATTTTACCAATGATGATCCCAGTCTTCCGCCGGTTTTCAGCTGGAGATGCAATGCAAATCTGATGTTTTCCAACTGGCTTAATTACTGTATTTATCAGTCCACTCCTTATGATCTTTCGGATCTTGAAGGAATGGACTGGAATAATGACAGCGGACTATAATTATTCAGTGATTCCTTAATGCTCCCGGCGTAGCTTATATGCCGGGATTTTTGCATCTTCAGCAGAAGAGTACAAAAAGCCGCCCCGGCATTTTAACAGCCGGGGCAGTATTATATATATATTATTTCTGTTTTGCGAGAAGGTTTTTGATCTTCTGGTGCGGGTCAATAACAGTGCTGATAGAAACATCATGATTGATGGAGGCAATAAAATATGAAATATATTTTGAAACGTCTACCTCGTGGAACCACGGTCTTTCAAGAAGCTCAGGAGAACGATATGTAAGGTTAGTACCGAACACACCGGATATACAGCCTTCCTCATAAGCCTTGTCAAACTTTTCCAGACCGTTTGTATAAAGGGCATAGGTACCGTAGGCAAAAAATCTCCTTGCCTTTTTAGCCTTGAGGGCATAGGCAATATCAAGAACCGATTCACCTGATGAAATAATATCATCAGCAACAAACACGTCCTTGCCCTCAACGGAGTTGCCTAAATATTCATGAGCGACAATAGGATTGCGTCCGTCAACAATTCTTGAATAGTCACGTCTTTTGTAGAACATGCCCATATCAACGCCGAGAACAGATGCATAATACATATTCCTGTTCAGCGCACCCTCATCAGGGCTTACAACCATAAACTGATCCTTATTGATAACAAGGTCTTCAACATTGTTAAGCAGTGCTTTCAATACCTGATAGGAAGGGATCACGTTATCAAATCCCATGAGAGGGATCGCATTGTGTACTCTCGGGTCGTGTGCATCGAAGGTAACGATATTTGAAACGCCCATTGACTGCAGCTCCTGGAGAGCACATGCACAGTCGAGGGATTCACGGTAGCTTCTTCTGTGCTGGCGTCCGCCGTAGAGAATAGGCATGATAACGTTGATTCTGAATGCCTTGCCGGAGATAGCCTGAATAATTCTCTTTAAGTCCTGATAGTGGTCGTCAGGGGACATGGAGTTTTCTTTGCCGTACATCTTGTATGTACAGCTGTAGTTGCCAACGTCAACGACAATGAAAATATCCTTGCCTCTTACAGTCGATTCGATGAGTCCCTTGCCGTCACCGGAAGCAAATCTCGGACACTGGTTTTTGATGAGAAATGTATCAACATCATATCCGCCTTTTTTTGCCCATTCGACAAGATAATCGTTAATTTTCTCCCCAAGCTCTGAGGCACCTTTAAGAGCAATAATGCCAAGCGGTGCAACACTTTTTTCGGAGTTGAAGAGAACTTCACTTGCTTTTGCAGTCATCTTTACATTTTCCTTCCTGAAATTATTTACAGAATTTATCTATATAATGCTCAATGTCATTCGCAATTATAGCTTTAGCGCTTTCAGCGTTTTCAATTTCGTCCACAGCCGTTGTCTTGTTTTCAAGCTCCTTGTACACCTTGAAGAAATGTATCATTTCATCGAAAATATGCTTAGGAAGCTCATCGATGTCCTTGTATGAATTATAGGTCGGATCATCAAAGGGGATCGCAATAATTTTGTCGTCATTGCGTCCGCTGTCGATCATGCGGATAACGCCGATAGGGTAGCACCTTACAAGGGTGCTGGGATAGAGGGTCTCTGAGCAGACCAGAAGTACATCCAGAGGGTCCCCGTCGTCCGCATAGGTTCTCGGAATAAGTCCGTAATTTGCAGGATAATGAGTTGAGGTGTAAAGAATACGGTCAAGCTTCATAAGACCGGTTTCCTTGTCAAGCTCATACTTCATTTTGCTCCCTCTCGGAATTTCAATTACAGCCACAAAATCATCAGGGTTAATCCTTTTCGGGCTGATATCATGCCATATATTCACTTTATTATGCGTCCTTTCAACTTTTTTCCCTTAATAAGTATATCTATTTTTGAGCATTTTGTCAATGTGCTTTATAAAATTTGGAACAAGTTATAAAAAAGCTGCGGGATGTTTTTTTGATTTTCATCTTTTTTTCATTTTATGGTTAAATGGCAGTTTTATTCATTAAATGTTAATTTTGTGTAAAGGGGGTATTTTGCTTTTTTATAGGGTATGGGAATATATTTTCTAATATCTGCAAGGTGATATAACCTCAGCGATTTATTATTATTTCAGCTTCATTTTAACATATTATCAACGCAATGTCAAATAATCAATTGCCGGATCGGGAAGATATATTTTCAAATTAATATTTTAAAATATATTTTGCGGTATTGACTTTATACGGATTATGCTGTATAATATTCAGTGTTATGGTGAGACTTGGTAGGTGCTTATGTGTGCACGGGTCACTGTTCCCTGTCTTTTTTCTCTGTATTTCAATTTAATATTTGCCGCTGTGGTGGAATAGGCAGACACAAGGGACTTAAAATCCCTCGGAGTAAAATCCGTACCGGTTCAAGTCCGGTCAGCGGCACCAGATCAGCAATCATTGACATTTATTGTTAATGATTGCTTTTTTAAGATCATATTATTCTGTAACCTTTCAGTTTATCCTATTTCAAAATACTGTATATTGTCATTTTTCACAACTTGACATACACTGAATTTTTGTGAAAAAATTGCTTTGAAAATTTTCAGCATTTCTGATAAAATTAAGGTACAGCGAAAGCTGAATACTTATGGAGATGTAATGCTATGAAAAGAATTCAATCAGCCTGTATTATGCAGACTCTCAGATTTCAGCAGAAGGAAGACAGTGGTTTTTCCACTGAATCCATTCTTAAAATGAATCGTGAGGAAGTACAGAGATACAAGACTCAGTTAGACAATAACAAGACCCGTTATATGATCGATGAAGAAAGTGAACAGCCGGATGGCTCGATCGTTGTCCGTATCCGCAAAGAATACAACAGGGGTGCGGATGTAGGCGAGTATTTCTCCTGATCGTAACAATTAAAGCAGTCCGTGAGGGCTGCTCAGACTGTAGAAAAACCTAATTTTCAAGTAAATCAGGGGCAGCCCTCTCTTACAG
>JBJEQU010000190.1:0-12147 GCA_051881935.1 Porcipelethomonas sp.
TATACAAAAAGAATTTATGGAGTGATAAAAATGATAAGCTATGAAAACTACCCTTTTACCGTTCAGCCCCTGCCCTATCCGGCGAAAAGCCTGATGCCCTTTCTCAGCGCCCGTACCCTTAATATCCACCATGACGGTCACTACGCCATGTACATAAAAAAACTGAATAGTATTCTTGAAGATTATCCCCAGTATCAGCAGCTTCCCCTTGAGGCGCTGCTCCTGAAACAGGCCTTTCTTCCGGACAAAATACGCAGTGACATAAAAATAAACGCCGGCGGTGCATTCAATCATCAGCTTTTCTTTCAGTGCCTTACACCGCCTTCAAAATGCAGAATAAGCGACCGCTTCCGGAAAATTATCTGCGAAAACTTCTCAGATGTGGGATGCATGATAATGATGCTGAAAAAAGCCGCTCTTTCCATAAGCGGCTCGGGTTTTGCATATCTTGCCTCGGACATGTCCGGAAAGCTGCATATACTTGTCCTCAAAAACAGCGAAACCCCTATGGAACAGCGGCTTAATCCACTGCTTCCCATTGATGTGTGGGAACATGCCTACTACCTGCAATATCAATACCACAGAAAAGAATATCTGGACAATCTATTTCATGTTATCAACTGGCAGACCGTCGAGAAGAATTATTTTTCTTCATAAGTCGCTTAATGTGACAGACTACTGAAATTATCACAAAACACGCTGCAGCTCCCAGAACAGCACCGGCTGTGTCAATAAAAATATCCCTGACAAGGGGAGTTCTCCCCGGAACAAAGCTCTGGTGGAATTCATCAAGAGCCGCATAGATTATACATACAGCTGTGCTTATCACTCCACCGGCGAGGTATCTCCTTATGAATATAACAGCCGCTGCATAGACGGATGCACCCAGAAGAAAATATACCGACAGATGAGCAGCTTTTCTGATAAAATGATTGAGTCCGGAGGTAATGATATTCTGCACATTTACACTCATGGAAGAAAAACCGGTAAAAATTATCCGGGCAATTTTATTGGTAACATTGAAGCTTAAAATATTTGTCTGCTGACTGTCCTGAGAGGAGCAGTAAAAAATTATACCCATACAAATTAAAACCGGCAATATAAAAATTGCCATTATAATTACTTTTCGTTTCACCGTTTGCCCTCCATTAATATCTCCGGAATCATCCGCCGGAAAAACAACTGCTGATATTTATATTTTAACATAATTTAGAGGAAATGTAAAGAAACAAATGTAATTTTCCCGTAAGATATTGACATGGTTTTATGTTTGATATAAAATAATAAGTACATCCCCTGGTCAGAAATAATTAAAGAGGTAAAAAATGCGCAGTTATGGAAAATACACCCCAAAAGGGTTCAGATTTTTTTATATGATACTATCCGCAGTAGTGGCAGCATTGCTGCTTTATGCAATATATCTCCTCCTGAGCCGTACAGAACCGGAAGAAATTGTAATGGAAACTCTCAGCAGTATGATTACAGAATCTATTGAAATTGAAATTCCTACTCAGCCCTTTGAAGAGGAAATAGCATACCCAACAGGAATTGAAACTGCGAAAAAATTTGACGATACTATTGCCAGCAAATACTGCGTTCTGCTGGATATTGAAAACAATACTGTTATCGCCCAGCGTGATGCTGAAAAGAAAATGTATCCGGCATCAATGACCAAGATAATGACCCTTATTGTGGCAGTGGAAAATATGCAGTCACCGGATGATACCTTTACGATGACTAAGGAAATTTTAGCACCTCTCTATGCGGCAGATGCCTCTCTTGCAGGCTTTCAGGAAAATGAAGTCATAACCGTAAAGGACATGCTCTATGGGGCAATTCTCCCGTCAGGCGCAGACGCTACCGCAGGACTTGCAGAAATAATAGCAGGCTCTGAAGAAAATTTCGTTAAGCTTATGAATGAAAAAGCGGAGCAGCTGGGACTTCACAATACACATTTTACCAATACCAGCGGTCTCCATAATAATAATCATTACTCAACAGCCCTGGACATGGCTGTAATATTAAACTATGCCATAGAGAATGACTTATGCCGTGAAATTTTATCCACCTACCAGTACACAACCTCCAAAACAAAGCAGCACCCGAACGGAATACTTCTCGAAAGTACCCTATTCGGACGCATGTACGGCGATGAGGTTGAGGGAGTACAGATAGAAGGGGGCAAGACAGGCTATACTGACCAGGCACAGCATACAATGGCTTCATTCGCTGAAAAGGACGGCAAGGAATATATAGCAGTTGTTGCCCATGGGGGTGACAGATGGGGCAGCGTATATGATACCTTTGATATATATGAAAAATATCTTGAATGAATATGACAAAGAGAAAAGCCAGGCTCTCGCCTGACTTTTCTCTTTGTGGGAAAACTGCCAACCAGCTCACCCAATTTCTATATAGGAGGTTATGAAACCTTCAGATCTTAGTACATTGTAACCACCTTATTACATTCTTATATCAAGTAATACATTCTGGCGGAACCACTCCCCTTCTTCTATGTGATTTTTTTATAATACCTATCATCCATCAGCATCACCTTTATTTTCAATTATTCTTGAAATTCAATGAACTACTGCACCGGTACCACCTTTTCATTGTTTATTTACGATTCTTTATGTAAAGACATTAAGTCGTAGTCTCCGGAAATAAACCCTGTCCCGGAATTAATGGTGAAACCACAACTGAAACAATAACGCCCTGCTTCAACTTACAACTCAACGTTCTTTAATTATTCCAAAGATTACTTCTCATCACTACCCGGAAAGCATATGACAATTCAAAAATCGTCACCAGCAATTTCCCACATTCTCATTTGAAACAATCTCCGAAGTATGAGTCACCAGTCATGGCCTCGAGCTGCTGTTCTTCAGTAGATTCCATCGGCAACATACCTCCATCCTGATATATTTTTATTTCCGTAAAAGAATTTCCCGTATTCTTATCTCCAGCCTTACGGAAATAGTATCGCTGAAAGATAACAAATAAACCCTGCCTGAATATAATGAAATAACCCTTGCTGAATCTCATGTCGGATATAAGGTGTATCTTATTGGTGATTTTTATTTGTTTTCTTTTGTTGTATATATAATACCACATCAACTGTAAAAAGTCAACAGTTTTTTAAGAAAAATATGCACAATTTTATAAAAAATGTTCATGTATTATTACTATTGACTTTGTAGTTAATTTGTAGTATAATTGATTTGTTAGGGCTGATAACCGGTTCTAAAATCTAAATGATCGGAGAATGATTAAATGTCAGAGTTGAACGAATTTGAACCTGATTTATTCACCCTTGAGGATGAAGATGGAAACGAGCAGACATTTGAGCTTGTTGACGTATATAAAGAGAATGACATTACATACTTTGCGCTTATCCCCCAGCAGACAGGCGAGGAATCTTCCGAGGAGGAGGATTACTTCGTTATCTTAAAGAGGGACGACAATGATCCGGACGAATATCTTGACGCTGTTGAGGACGAAAATGAGCTTGACAGGCTTGCTGAGATATTCATGGAGAGGATTTTTGCTGAGGATGACGAATGCGACTGTCATGACGAAGGTTGTGACTGCTGTCACTAACGGCAAAGCCCGATAATTAACGGCCGCTGCCTAAAATTTGGTATTGATTTTTTTGTAATATTGTGTTATAATAAGATCATAAAATATTTCTGCCTTGTACGTGTCAATATGGTTTTTATAATCCAACACTTTTTTAAAGGGAATCTGACTCTGGAAGAAGATTGCAGACCTCCCGCATTGCGGACGAAGGGAGCGTGAGGCTTTCAGGAGGATACCCACCTTGCTTAACGGCTTGGTTTTATTCGCTATATGACGGCAAGGCGGTTTTATTTTTTTATCAGAAATCTGGTAATAATAACATTCAAAAAGACCGTTCCTGATTTGCAGGAACGGTCTTAGTTTTATTTAAAAGGAAATCAGTTTTCTTCACCGGTCTGGTCACCGAAGATAGTATCTCCCTGAGTTACCTCCTGGAGAGTAACCTTTACCTCAGTATCAACGCCGTTTCTCGAAACGGTAAGGGTCACTTCGTCCCCTGCCGTGTGCTTATTTTTCTTTTCATTAAGCTCATCGGTCGTCTTGACAGCCTCACCGTCGATACCGATGATAATATCTCCCTCCTGAATGCCTGCAAGAGCAGCGGCGCCGTTCGGAGTTACAGAGCGTACATAAAGTCCCACAGGCATATTATACAGACTTGCTGTGGATTCATCTATATCAATACATGTAATACCGATCTGTGGTCTGCCCTTTACATAACCGTAATTGATAAGGTCATCAATTATAGTTTTCGCCTGTGTGATAGGGATCGCAAAACCAAGACCCTCAACCGACGCACTTGAATAAGTGGAAGTCATTTTAGCAGAGTTTATACCAATTACCTGACCGTAGCTGTTGATCAGCGGTCCGCCGGAGTTGCCTGAGTTGATAGCGGCGTCAGTCTGGATAAGACTCATCTGCTTTTCATTAATAGAAATTTCACGGTTAAGTGCGGATACAATACCGCTTGTTACAGATCCAAAAAGCTCAAAGCCCAGGGGGTTACCGATTGCAAGGACAAGCTCACCTACCTGCAGATCGTCACTGTCGCCGAACTCAGCAGCCGTAAGACCGGATGCGTCAATTTTCAGCACCGCAATGTCCGTATCCGTATCATAGCCGATGATAGAAGCATCATACTCTGTCTTGTCTGACATCAGGACAGAGACGCTCTGCGCCTTGCCATAGCCGTTTTCTTCATCGTAAATAACATGTGCATTGGTGATAATATATCCTTCGGAGGTCATTACGATACCCGTACCTGTTGCAGTTGCAACCTGAGTCTGGGTATTTCCGTTTCCGCCTCCGGGCATAAAGCCAAAGCCGAAAATGCCGGAATTATAGCTCTGTGTTGTAACAGGGAACTTTGATGAAATTCCTACAACTGCCGGCATAACCTTTGATACGGCATCCGGAACGGACAGACTGTCCTCCCTCGCAGCAAGCTCCATAAGACTCTTCTGCTCCACATTGCTTGTATTAGCTGTATTGCTTGCAGAGGCTGTGGACGAGGAGGATTCACTGCTTTCGGATGTGGAACTGCTGAAGAAATTTTTAAATGAGAAATTGTCATCTATATATTTGTATGCACCAATGGAACCGGCAGAGATAACCGCTGCGCACACTGCAAAGGCAATGACCTTTGTAAAAACTCTTTTCTTTTTCGGCGGTTCCTGTTCAACAGGATTCCCTGTTGTATCGTAGACATTGCTGTTCGGGTAGCTGTAGCTGTACGAGCTATGCTGCTCTTCATTAACATTGTTTCTGTTTTCATTATTCTGGAAGTTATCCATATTAAACACCCTTTCTATGTATTGGTTTTCTGATTTGTATTTAACGCTTCTTTTCGCGTCTCTTGTTTTTGTCTATATTTATATTATACCCCCCAATGTGACAATTCTATGATAACCCACAGAAAGAAATGTTAAATGAAACAGGTCAAATGTGAAGTATTTATGTGTATTTTCCGTAAGAAAATTGTTAATAATTACCTTCAGAACCTGTTGGAACAATATTTTATTATAAAATTATTTACCAGGCAAGCACAGCAGCATGGAAAATTTCAGGATATGCGGTAATTAAACGGACATACGGAGAAGATCCGTATGCCTTAAACTTTCAAAATTAAGGATAATATGCACCTACATTAAATTCAATTTCCCTGATCTGGATCCTGAAGCTTCCGTGGTACACAAAATAAACCGGATGCACACCATCGGGAATGCTGACCTTTGCAGCAAGACTGCACCAGTCATCACCAAAATCGTCAGGGATAATAATTTTTCCCACCGGCTCACCTTTCTCCTCTGTAAGAATATCAATGTAAGCCTGTGAATCACTGTATTTTTTTTCAAGAGCCATACATCTTTCCGCTTCTGCGTCACATCTCTCATCTCTGCGTACAGGTCCGTTATATATGACTATATTCTTCTCTGTTTCTTTTCTTGCAGTAATGCCTATTGTGTGAACGCTGATGAAACTGAAATACTTGTAACCGATAAGCGTTTCGTTACCGATCTCGGCTATAAATCTCTCGTCACCGCAGTTTGTGACGTTAGGAAACGGAAATGTATATATGCTGTTTGAACCGTAAGGCATATGACCGTTGGTTATATTGCATGCTATTACAGATGGATAGGCACCCACAGCCTTCAGCGGCCCGTCATTAAGACCGCAGCTTGTTATCTCGACCTGGGGGATGCTGCCGTCAGGAGCGATAGAGATCTTCTCAGCACATGCCTGTCTGCTGTAATCAGACTTGTGAGTAAGGCGGTGATAGAATACATACCACTGGCCATTTATTTCAGTGATACTTCCGTGAGTCGTCCCTGTCATATTAAGCTTGTCCCCTGAAAGTCTGCCGTTATAGCCTATATCACCATTTGAAACAATAGTGCCGCCAAATACAAAATTACGGTCAGGATAATCACTTGTGGCATAGCACAGCTCATGATTGAGCCACGATGAATAGATAAAGTAATATTTTTCCCCAACCTTCCTCATTGATGACGCTTCAAAAAACGGATGTGCCTCAAAAGATGTCCCCTTCACCTCATAGGGAATAATATGCTTTGCCTGTTCCTTTACAGTCAGCATATCATCTTCGAGAACCACCATTGACGGCCCCATGATACTGTCAGGGTAAGAGAGTATCTCTTCTCTGGTCCTTCCGAACATTTCCATTTCTTTCTGAATGTATTCCTCATTTTCGCTGAAATCCTCTTCTTCTTCATAGCCGTACTGAGTGCCATAGTATATGCGGATCGTACCGTTGTCATTGAGTGCAGCAGGGTCAAAGCAGATATATTTCATCATTGGACTTCCGTCAGGATTTCTTACATAACCCAGAAATTCATATTTTCCGGCAGGAGTATCGCATACAGCAACGCTTATAGGACGTGTGTAACCGCCGGCGCCGTAATCTCCGCCCATACAGTAGTAGAGATAGAATTTTCCGTCATTTCCGCATACAACGTCAGGAGCATACATGTATTTCAGCTCCGGATAATGAGGATCCTGTGACGCCTTGTAGATAACCCCTTCGTATCTCCAGTCGGAAAGGTCGTCAACAGGAGCAGAATAGGTGACATAATCCTCCATGCAGAAAGTATATCCGCCCTCTCTGTCATGGGAACCAAAAATGTATACCCGTTCACCGAAAACATGCGGCTCTCCGTCAGGGATGTATTCATGAAGCGGGAGGAATGGATTGTAAACCTGTTTCTTTTGCATTTTTATACCTTCTTTCTTAAGTACATATTCATACTAATCCCATATCAACCTGTTGAAAGTTTCTCCGCTATCATTTCGTCACTCTGCGTTGCCCACACTTGACAGGCGACAGCCTGCCTGCGGATGGTCGCCTTGACTGACAAAATGCTATCAGGAAACTTCTTTCAACAGAACGATAAGGGATTAGTATCACATAAATCGTGTACACACATAGCCGTGAACCGTCCCGAATTATGAAAAACACTGCAAGCCGCACAGAAGCGAAGTTTGCAGTGTTTACTTTTATCTGTCTTAACTATTTTGCAGTCTGGCTGCCGTGAGAGTATTTTTCATGAGCATAGCTATGGTCATAGGTCCCACACCGCCGGGAACAGGGGTAATATATGAAGCCTTCTTTTCTACATTTTCAAAGTCAACATCTCCGCAGAGCTTTCCGTTTTCAAGTCTGTTCATACCAACGTCAATTACAACGGCACCCTCCTTAACCATGTCGGCAGTAACAAAATTTGCACGTCCGACCGCTGCAACAAGTATATCAGCATTTCTGCATATTTCCGCAAGATTTTTCGTTTTTGAATGGCAGATCGTTACTGTTCCGCTTCTGTGAAGCAGCAGCATTGCCATAGGCTTGCCGACAATATTGCTCCGTCCGATCACAACGCAGTTCTTTCCGGAAATTTCAGTTCCGGTACTGTCGATAAGCTCCATAACTCCCGCCGGAGTACAGGGCAGAAACGCAAAGTCGCCTATCATGATCTTTCCTACATTAAACGGATGAAAAGCGTCAACGTCCTTCTCAGCTATGATGGCATTGATAACTGCATTTTCATCGATATGCTCCGGAAGCGGAAGCTGACAGAGTATGCCGTTTACTTTTGGGTCATTGTTAAGCTTTTCCACCAGTTCCAGCAGCTGCTCCTGTGTTGTCTCCTCCGGAAGGGCATATTCATAGGACTCAAAGCCAACCTCTGTGCATGCCTTTTTCTTCGAGTTTACATATACTCTTGATGCCGGATCGTTTCCAACTATCACAACTGCAAGTCCCGGCTTAATACCCTTTTCAGCGATAAACTTCTCAGTTTCGGATTTTACTCTTTCCTTTACAGAAGCGGAAACTTCCTTTCCGTTAATTAAATTTGCCATTTATATATCCTCCTCATTTTCATTGCTGTCTTTATCATCGCTGTCATTATTATCAGCCTTTGCTTCTGCTGTTTCCTCTGCAGTACCTGCGGACTCTTCCGGTTTGTCAGTATTTTCTTCTGCAACCTTCTCCGGCTGTTCATCGGTTCTGCTTCGCTTTTCTTCTCCCTCTCTTATGAGCTGCCTTGATTCTTCGGTATCGCAGTAAAGCACATAATCACTGCCCATCCGCCTTACCTTCAGGCTGAATACGATAATAAGAATAACGGACACCACAAAGCAGAGGGCCGCCAGAGCCTGTGATACTCTCAGAGAACCTATCATAAGACTGTCTGTACGCAGTCCCTCAATGAAAAATCTTTCAAAGCCATACCACGCAAGATATATAAGGAATATCTCACCGTCAAACTTTCTTATTTTCCTTGCAAAAATCACAAGCAGTACAAATCCCAGCAGGCACCACAGTGACTCATACAGAAAACATGGATGAACAGGCTGCAGCGGATCCAGCGTCTGTCCTGACGCAAGAGTCGCAGAGTCACCATGTACAGATATCCACTGCTGTATCTTCCCGCTGCTCATTCCGAAAACCGAATCGGTATTGCAGCCGAACGCTTCCTGATTGGTAAAGTTTCCCCAGCGTCCTATTCCCTGTCCTAAAAGAAAGCCTATAGAAGCTATATCAAGAAGCGGCAGCAGCTTCACCTTCCGGAACTTTGCAATCAGTGCGCCGACCAGTATCGCCCCGATAATTCCGCCGTAAATTGCAAGTCCGCCGTTTCGTATATTGAATATTGCAGACCAGTCTCCGGCGTAATCCTCCCAGCTCATTATAACATAATATACCCTTGCACCGACGAGAGCGCCGAGCACTCCGCCGATAACAACGTCAATTGCCCTGTCCGGGTCAATACCGTATTTTTTCATCTGAGAAAAGCAGTAGATCATTGCAAGAAGCATTCCCAGTGTTATAAGAAGCCCATACCATTTGATATCCAGACCGAAAATTGTAAAAGCGGTATCATCAATGGAAAAATCGATCCCAAGCTTCGGGAACACTACCTGATCCTTTTCAAGTATATCTAATGATGTCATATCATTTCTCCAATCATTTAATTACCGAAAGAGTAAGATTTTTCGTATCAAATCTTTCAATGAGGGTTTTCTGAACGTCATCATAGGTCATTTCGGAAAGCACCCTGATCTGGTCATAAGGCTCAACTCCTGACATAAATGCAGAAATAAGATTTGACGCAACAGCCTCGGCATTATTGCTTTCCATTATCATGCCGCCGTAGGTGGATTTCTTGATGCTGTCATAAAGCTCTCTGTCAAGCCCCTGCGCTTTGACACGTTCGATCTCATCAATAAGGTATGACAGAACCTTTTCAGGCTCGGTCGATTCTCCGCTGAAGATCAGTGCAAAGAAGCCGTCACCCTCAAAAACTTCAAAGCCGAAGGTAGAATTTATAAGCTTTTCATCAATAAGCTTTTTATAGAGAGGTGCAGACGGGTCGGAGATCACGCTTCCTGCAACAAAGCATTCAAGATTAGCTTTAAGTCTTTCATACCCCGAAAGAGGACGGCACTTTATTCCGATATTGAATATCGGCGAACCTACCGGGAGATGCTCATAAACCTTATCCTTTACTATTTCGTAAGGCTCATCAGGAAATACCGTTTCCAGCTCGATGTTTTCACAGCTTTTAAGCAGCTCATCCGCCACCTCAAGCACATCGTCTGTTCTGACATTGCCGGCAAGGACAAGCACCATATTATGGAGGTTATAGAAAGTGTTATAGCACTTGTAAAGAAGGTCTGCATCGATTTTAGCAATACTCTCCACAGTACCGGCAATGTCGATCCTGACAGGATGACAGTGATACATACCCTGCAGCATATTAAAGAGAACTTTCCAGCCCGGATTGTCATCGCACATTCTTATTTCCTGACCGATTATTCCCTGCTCCTTGTCAACAGTTTCCTGTGTAAAATATGGATTCTGAACAAAACCAAGAAGAATTCTAAGAGATTCAAGATAGTTGTCCGAACAGCTGTAAAGATAACATGTCCTGTCAAAGGAGGTGTAGGCATTGGCATTTGCCCCGGTCTTGGCATAGAGCGCAAAGGCATCACAGTCCTCATTTTCAAAGAGCTTATGTTCAAGGAAATGGGCAATACCCTCCGGTACTGTTGTATACTCCTTGTCAGCCTTCGTTTTGAACATAGTATTTATCGAGCCGTATTTGGTTCCGAAAAGTGCTTCCGTAGTGCTGAAACCATTCATTTCGCAGATATAAATATCAAGCCCCGAAGGGTGCTTTATATAGTTGCATTTGTCCCCTGTCTGTGAGCAGTATATCTCCTGTATTTCCATAAGGTTTTATTCTCCTTTCATTACATACACAGTATCAAGCTTTATGGATTTTGCAGCCGTGATGATCTGTTCTCTTGTTACAGCCCTGTATCTTTCCAGTGACTGCTCAGGGGTTATGACCTCCCCGTGGACAAAGCAGCTGTAATACCAGCCAATGTATGATGACGGTGTGTCACCGATACCCTTGAGGGAATTTGCAATGCTCAGAAGTGAATCATTTATATCCTCATCACTGAAATTGCCTTTTTTAATTTCCTCAAGCTGATTTAATATCTCCTGCTCCGCCTTCTGTATATTTTCCTCTTCAACGCCGCAGTCTGCAAATACTGTACCTTTCAGGGAGTTATATGCAGCAGCGCAGTAATAGCAGAGACTAAGCTTTTCCCTTACATTCAAAAACAGCTTTGAAAAGGGAGTTCCGCCAAATATTGTATTCATAAGCTTCATTGCGTATCTGTCGCTGTTGTCCGACTTGAATGCCATGACCATCTTGCACTGGCTGACATCAAGCTTTTCTTCAAACCGCAGTACCTCCGGCTTTACAGGGCTGTATTTTATAAAGCTGCTGCCTGCCGCATTTCTTTCGAGCTTTGAAAATGCGTCAGTAAGCTTCTGCTCTACATTACTATCTTCCTCTGAACCTACAAAATAGATCTCGATCTGTGCCTGAGAAAGCAGCCGTTTATAGGCAGCGTATGCCTGTGCAGGGGTCACTGCCTCAGCCGATTTTTTTGTTCCGTAGGGGGAGTTCTCGCTGTGTTCTCCCTTAAAGGCTCTGCGCTGGGTCTGTAAAACAGCATATCCCCTTTTGTTGTTTATCTCCGCTTCGATGGAGTCAAGAAGATCCTTTTTGCGGAAATCGAAAGGCTCCGCTGCAAATTCGCCGTTTTTCGCATTTGGTGAGAAAATACAGTCAAGAAGAATGGAGAGGACCTCACCGCTTATGTCTTCCCCCTCAAGAGCAAACCGGTTGTGAATGGATGTGACTCCGATACAAAGCCTCTGGTAATCCCCCTGCTTTGTAATGTCCACGTTTATGGACGCACCGTAAAGTGAATTGAGCTTTGCGGTAATCTCACTTATATTTTTATATCTGCTGTTTGACGAACCCATTACTCCTGCTGCAAGAGCATTTGCAGCAGCTGTTTCCTCAAGCAGATCAGTTATGAACATTACCTGAACCTTGCCGGTCTTGAATTTCGGGTCGATTATCGTAGAGTAACCGACTCCGTCAGCAATAAGCTTTCTCGTATAATTTGCCATAATTTAAATCTCCTGAATTTTTATTTTTCAAAATATATCATTGTGCATTGATG
>JBJEQU010000191.1:0-2760 GCA_051881935.1 Porcipelethomonas sp.
CTCCAGCTTGGGGGACGAAATATTATTACAATGGGAAGCTCAGACGGGATAAAATATCTTCTTGTACTTCTCAATGCCCCTTTCTATGATGAAAACGGGGAGTCGAAATATTTTCATATAGTTGACGCATATAATCTTATGGACTGGGTATTTAACAGCTTCAATTATCAGGTGCTGCTTTCAAAGGATGAGGAAATTGCGGAAATAAAGGTCTCCAATTCTGACGGAAACGGTTATGTGCTTATAAAACCGGCGGAGGAGGTCACTTCACTCTGGTACAGTGACGTGGATACAACCTCAATACAGAAAAATATTACCCTTGCAGAGGATGTTTCGGCTCCTGTAAAGAAAGGGCAGAAGCTGGGAGAGATCGAGCTGAAGCTGTCCGATGAAGTCATTGCAGTGGTGGATCTCGTTGCGTCAGATGATGTGGAACGATCATTCCTGAAATTTAATCTTGCCATGACCAAGGATTTTTTCGGAACAAAATGGTTCGGACTTGCTATGATAATTTCCCTTACACTTTCCCTGATCTACCTTGCACTTTGTATCTGGGCATATAAGGATTTCAAGGAACGGGCAAAGGGGAGCTTTTCAAATAAAAAGATCGTAAAGAAGCTTTACGGCAATAACAGGAGGAGATAATTTTCCTGATATCAGTTATCTGATCCCTTGATTTATTTGCGACAGTTATGATTCCTGCATAATCGCAGAGGCATAAATCTTTGCAGTTAATAGACAAAATATATTGCTCCACCAGTCAAAATCTTACTGAGCTGGTGGAGCAATAATTTGTTTCAGGTGCTGTTTTGCTGTCCGATAGAGCTATTCCCATAAAATATTTGTGTGTATTCCGATACAGGATTTTTATGGATACAAAAACCAAAATCCGCAGCAGGCTCGCTGCTTCAACTGTTAGACGTGGAATTGTTACGAAAAGACGTGCAGATACGTTTCTGCGGACACTCTCTGAATGTGATACTGCAATGAGAGCAGATGGATTTCGGCAGGGTTTACCTGCCTTGTCTGTATTATATTGCTCCCCTATCTCTGCGCATAAATATTCAATAGTTAATTGGCGGAGCAATAATTTGGGTGGGCAAATCAAAGGGGCATATCTTTCTTTGAAAAAGCATAAATGCCAATCAGATATGTAATCAGTCCTATGCCTGCCAGTACTGCGAACTTCCAGATATAATCGGAAGTGCCTGCAAGAACAGAGGCAGTATCATTCAGACTGGCGATGGTACATTTCCCCATAAAAGACAGCATATCCCCCGATTCCTTTGAGAAAGAACTCATGAGTTTCATAAGTAAAAATCCGCCAACAAAGAATCCTCCTGCACCGATGGCATATCTGGAAAGATTGAATACTGCCGATGCAAGGAAACAGATTCCGCTGAATGCCAGAGAAAGAACAAATACGCCAAGATTGATTTTCAGAACAAGTGCAACGTTACAGCTGCTGTTTACTGCGTTAGCAGTTATGATATGAGTTGCCGCTGTTGTTGCAAACATCAGAAACAGTGATACCACAAAGAATATCATCTGAGTTAGCGCTACCGTAGAACGCTTAATAGGCGTTGACAGGATATATGCCATAGAGCCTTTGTCCACCTGTGCCGCCAGAAGCTTGTTGGCTGTGATGATAATGTATACTGCTGAGAAAAGTCCCGGCAGAAGCACGTAATATGCCTGAGCAGCTGCCGCTTCATCCATTCCGACCTTCACTATCAGTACCAGACATGCATCCATAATGGCTGTCATAACAAGCCACAGGGCAAAGTTGGATTTTAACGTTTGTTTCATCAGTGTTTTACTCATTTTAAACCGCCTCCGAATTACTGTATTTATTCTTAAAGTAGCTTTCCAGTGTGTATGGAATCTGCGTTACAAATTTAACGTGACTTTCCGCAAGCGTGTGTATCAGGTGATTTATTTCACTGTCAGGAACGCTTACTGTCACCTGATTGTATTTTTCCTGAATACGCTCAATCCCGAATTTATATTTAAAATTACTGTTAAGGAATTCAAGATAATCATTATGTGTCAGAAACTCAATTTTATATTTTTTGGTCGTTTCATTTCCCTGAATGGTGGACATATCCACAATATCAATGATCCGTCCATCTCTTAAAAAGGCAACTCTGTCACAGGTACTCTCAAGTTCATCAAACATATGGCTGCTCATGAATATCGTTTTGCCCCGTGCTTTTTCTTCATGGATCAGTTCAACAAAGCTGTCCTGCATCAGCGGGTCAAGACCGGTAGTTGCTTCGTCCAGCAGCAGAATTTCCGGGTCTGCCATAAATGCGCTGACGATTGCAGTTTTCTGCTTCATGCCCTTGCTCATACGTTTTAAGGTGGCATTGGGATCGAGCTGAAAACGCTCAATCAGTTTTTGGGCATAGGAGAAGTCGTGCAAGTCCAGAAACTTTGCCTGCCATTTCAGAAAATCCATACCCGTTGCTGCATTGGGAAAGGCAATTTCGCCGGGTATATATCCAATCTGTTTCTTCAGTTCGGACGAAGATTTCCAGCAGCTTTTTCCGGCAACAGATGCCCTGCCCTTATCTGCATGGAGAAAGCCCATCAGATGTCGTATTGTCGTCGTTTTGCCGCTTCCATTCACGCCCACAAGACCTAAAACTTCACCTTGTTTTACAGAAAGGCTGACATCAAAAATGCCTCTTCCATGACCGTAATCTTTCGTCAGACCGTCCATAACAATATAGTCTGTCATAAAACTGCACCTCCCTT
>JBJEQU010000192.1:0-2751 GCA_051881935.1 Porcipelethomonas sp.
TTGGTAAGGAAACATTGGGCAGAATTTTCAATCTGCTGGGAGAACCGGTTGATGAGGGTTCTCCTGTTGAAACCAAAGAAAAATGGAGCATCCACAGAGAAGCTCCGAGCTATGAAGAACAGACTGCTTCAAGCGAGGTCCTTGAAACAGGTATCAAGGTTATCGACCTTATTGCGCCTTACCTCAAGGGCGGTAAGATCGGACTTTTCGGCGGTGCCGGCGTAGGCAAGACCGTACTTATTCAGGAGCTTATCAATAACGTTGCAAATCAGCACGGCGGTATTTCAGTATTTACCGGCGTTGGTGAGCGTACAAGAGAGGGTAACGACCTCTACAACGAAATGACCGAAAGCGGAGTTATCGACAAGACAGTTCTCGTTTACGGTCAGATGAACGAGCCGCCGGGAGCAAGAATGAGAGTTGGTCTTTCCGGACTTACTATGGCGGAATATTTCCGTGATGTTGAGGGTCAGGATGTACTTCTGTTCATTGACAACATTTTCCGTTTCACTCAGGCAGGCTCTGAGGTTTCGGCTCTTCTCGGCCGTATGCCGTCAGCCGTTGGCTATCAGCCTACACTTGCAACGGAAATGGGTGCGCTTCAGGAACGTATCACATCCACAAACAAGGGTTCTATCACATCCGTTCAGGCGGTATATGTACCTGCGGACGACCTGACAGACCCGGCTCCTGCCACGACATTTGCTCACCTCGATGCTACAACAGTTCTTTCAAGACAGATATCTTCACTTGGTATTTATCCGGCTGTTGACCCACTTGAAAGTAATTCGAGAATTCTTACACCTGAAATTGTAGGTCATGAGCATTATGAGGTTGCAAGATCAGTACAGACCATACTTCAGAGATATACTGAGCTTCAGGATATTATCGCAATTATGGGTATGGATGAGCTGTCCGACGAGGATAAGCTGACAGTCAGCCGTGCGAGAAAGATCCAGAGATTTTTGTCTCAGCCGTTTACTGTTGCTGAACAGTTTACTGGTATGAAGGGCAAGTATGTACCTATCAAGGAAACTATAAGAGGATTTAAGGAGATCATTGAGGGTGTTCATGATGACCTTCCTGAATCAGCATTCCTCTTTGTAGGTACTATCGATGAGGCAGTTGAAAAAGCTAAAAAGGGTGAGAACTGATGAAATCATACAGACTCAAAATTATCACACCTGAAAAGATTTTTTTTGACGGCGAAACTGAACAGATCATCGTCCGTACTACAGAGGGTGATATAGGTGTTCTTGCAGGTCATGAAAATTATGTATCTGACCTTCCGGCTGGTCCTTTCCGTGTTAAGCAGAACGGACAGTTCCGTACTGCGGCTATATCAGGGGGAGTGCTGAAGGTCTCAAAGGAAGTGACTACGATTCTCGCTATGGCGGCTGAGTGGGCTGACGAGATCGATCTGGAATGGGCTAAGCGTTCACAGGCGGACGCTGAAAAAAGGCTCAGGGAAACCAAGAGTGATTTTGAGCATCGCCTTGCGGAAATGAAGCTTAAAAGAGCGCTTAACAGAATAAGTGTTTCAACTAAGAAGTAATAATGTCAAACGGCGGAGTGATCCGCCGTTTTGTTTATTATATAGAGTTTACTGCTATTCATTTGCCGGATTTAATCATCCCCTGATATACTGTCAAATATTTCAAAAATCTCCGGATGTGTTTTTCTGATCCTGACCGGCTTCATTTCCATATCAGTAAAACAATGAGTAGTGCTTCCCTCCGAACGAAGTACACCGCTTCCCTTATCGTATACCTGATACTCAAGCTCCATCTTAAACCCGTTGAATGAGCTGATTGAAGTGCGGATAACTACAGTATCTCCGAAACGCACAGAGCTTTTATAGCTGCACTGTGCAGAAAGAACAGGCATCATGATCCCTGCTTCCTCCATTTTGTCATAGGGGTAACCTGCATCTTTCATAAACTCAATCCTTGCCTCTTCAAACCATCTTATATAGTTTGAATGATGTATAATGCCCATGCGGTCTGTTTCATAGTAAAAGGGACTGCGTTCATATTCAGATATCTTTTTCATTATTTATCCTCCTTTTGTATCCATTATATCATTTTTCATCCGGAATTACAAATATTTTTTCATCACCTAAGCGTTTTTCAATCAGATATCGCATCATTCAATTTCCTTGTTTATATGAAAATGTTTTTGTGTGAATGTTTCTCATTATAAAATTATTTTAGTGCCTTAAAGTGGCTATTGATTTTATTTGATTATTATGTTATAATATTTCAGGGAAATAATAAAGGAAGCACTGATTAAATCTGGTGCGCAGATTGCGCAGTCAGATTTTTCGTCAGATTGCATAGAAATTTCGCAGGCATACTGGCGTACCCCAAGGGCACTTCCTCCGGGCGTATGTCAAGAAATTTATGTGTGATATGACGGAAAATATGCAAGCAAGATGTGTGCCAAGCCGACAGGCGTGATTTAATCAGTGATTCCTAAATACTCAGAAAATCTTAGTTGCCGCCGGGGGTTTCTGATTTATGGGTGTATTCATTGTTATTCTGGCGGCAGAACGGAGAATAAAATATGATTTGTGATCTTCATTGTCACACAACCTTGTCTGACGGCTCCCTCGGTATTGAGGATATTATTGTTCAGGCAAAGCGGATGAATATAGATTTTCTTTCTATAACCGACCATGACACGTTGTCATCATTTTCAAGGGCAAATATTCTTGGGGAAAGATACGGGGTTAAGATCATTCAGGGTGTT
>JBJEQU010000193.1:0-12074 GCA_051881935.1 Porcipelethomonas sp.
ATAAGCATTATCCGAAATATAAAAAGGGTGAAATAAATAAAAAGGAGTTTTCAAGGCTTTGTGATTTGTCCTATCCGACGATTTATAAATATTTGAGGATTGTGGATAGCAACCTTAAATGATAAAGTAACAATCAGAACTTTGGAGGAAACTATTATGAAACTTTATGAATATTTAAATGAAAATGTCTGCTCAAGTATTATTGATTGGGAAAAATACCAAGCCAATGAAAAACTATTTGTAATAGACGGACATCTTACCTTTTCCGAAAATAATCACTATCTTGAGGATATAGATGTTATAAACGCATCGTGGGAAGGAATCAATCAATGGTGTATAGATAATGCTGAAAATTGTTGTGAAGATGATGCCGTTTTAATTACAAGACTTTTGAACGATACGATAAAAAGTATAATTTCTTCTAATCTCATTCCAGTCAAATGTTCACATTATGCTCGTCGTTATGTGTTTGCAAATCATAACTTTTTGGGAAATGAACTAATGGAAAAGTGTAAACTTACAGTAAATAACAGCATAGCAAATATCATTTTCAATCCACATGATTACAAGGTAATAACTATTTCAGATATATTAAACTGCGACCCCTACAACGATATTTGGGAAGATATGTAAATATATGAAAATATCAATTTACTCACGAAAATCAATCGGAAATCTTTTACACTGTGATTCCCCTCTGAACACCGCTGTCATCAGCTTTTATGACCCGGATAGATACAATACCGACAAAAGCTATGCACTTGTTGATTACAGCGGAAAAGCAGATAGTGTACTCTACATTCCGCTTGACGATTTTCAAACAGAACTTCCCGAAGCCGGGAAAATAGCAGAATTTGTATATTCTGCAAAGTCGAAAGAACTGCAAATCATCTGCCAATGTGAATCGGGTCAGAATCGGAGTGCAGGCTGTGCCGCCGCAATTCTGGAGCATTTTAATCAAGCGGGCAATTCGATATTCAGTGATGATACATACCATCCTGACGAAATGGTGTATTATGCGGTGTTAGACGCACTTGAAAGGTATAATGATAATTTAAGCTAATAATATGAATTAAGCCAGAGAGCGTAACAACTCTCTGGCTTTTACTTTTTGCTTTGTTTCTTTTTTTCTCTTTCCTCAGCCTTAACATTTTCCCAATATTGCTTCATCCATTTGATATATTCTATTTCCGGAATTTTCCCATTAAGAAATTTATGACGATATTTTTTACTATTGGCAAGAAAATCTTTATAGCGTTTATCCTCATTACCAATCTTATTGGCAAGCTGTGTTCTTATATTTTTATGCACTCTTTCACTTTCAGAAGAATTTTCACGAATACGTTGAGTCTGAAGCTTATGTTTTTCTTGACAGTTTTTCACAGTTTTCAGCTTTTGAGGACAATACTTTGTTCTTCTGTCTTTGGCAATAAATAGACTATTGCAAAACTGACATTTCCCTACTATATAATTTTGCCCAAAGACACATTGCAGAGCAGAAGCAATAAAATCAACAATATCGCATATCTCATATACATAAATGGGCAGTTTCAATTCTCCGTACAGATTTTCGGCTATCTGTGGTTCAGGCAAAATAAAGAATCGTTTACTTTTTCGGACAGTATCAGGATTGAAATATTTATTAGACAAACCTTTTTCGTTAGTCGATTTCCTATTTTGCTTCTCTGTATAATAAAGATTGCGGTTCGGCGGTATATATCCAAGTTCGTTGAACTTTTGTATTAATTGTTTATTGTTTAATTTACTGATATCCTTTAGACATTCCCCGATATAATCCAAAACTTCTTTTAACTCCTTGTTATTATTATCATAACGTCCTTGAGTTAACTTATACTCTTGATTCTTTATCAGCATTTCAAATACTATCTGAGCTACTGAATCTTCATATACAATAGATGAAAATGATGATTCGTAATTAGGAGTTATATTCAGCGTTAATGCTATTATTTCATCTTTCTTTGCTAAATTCAAGTTTTCTGCATACCAAGGCGACAGCAAATAGATAGCTCGTGACAGAAGTGTACCCATCGGGTATACTCCTGTTTTTAGTTTCGGCTTATCAATATAATTCCCATCTTCGCATAAATATATCGCTTCAAGCTTCTTTGATTCTGAAAACAGATAGAATAACCGATTCATGCCGCACCACCTAAAAATATTGCTTTCTGTAATTATAGCAAATATTTTCGGGTTTGGCAATGGTTTTGGGTAAAATACCCTGATATAATATAAACATAGCTTGCAAGCGAGAGGACTTTTCGGTTATCTTTACTCCTTGCTTCATTCAGCAAACTTAAAGAAACCACTCATAAGCAATGCGGACAGGCAAAATACGAGCCTATTTTCGCATAAGTATAAGTGTATACAACTTTATGTGGAGGTTTTTTGCTATGGCTAAAAATTCAGATAATGTAGTTACAGTCAAAGTTTTCTACAAGGAAGATGGCATAGACGTTGCTGAAATCTTAAGAAAATCTCTTATGCTATTCATTGAAAAGGAGGTCAAGGAATTATGCCAAAAAAACTCTTGACTTCACAGCCGGAAAGGTCTTATAATATTTACGTAAAAAATGAATGGTCGCCGATTTTGGAGGTGCATTATGTATCCTAAAATAGACGAACCGCAAAGATACTCCGCAGCCCTTTATCTGAGGCTGTCAAAGGATGATGAAAAAAAGGATAAATATTCTGAAAGCATCAAGAATCAAAAATCACTGTTAGAGGGATATGCTGATAAGGAACATCTGAATATCTTCGATGTGTATATCGACGATGGGTACAGCGGAACAAGCATAAAACGTCCGGACCTGAAGCGTATGCTCGAGGATATCAGCAATAAAAAGGTAAACATGGTAATTACCAAAGACCTATCTCGACTCAGCAGAAATCACATTGATACCGGTCATCTTTTGGAAACTTTCTTTCCCGAAAAAAAAGTCAGATACATTGCTTTAACAGACGGCTATGATACCGAAATAGACGGTTATACCAGCGAACTTGCAATGTTCAAGAGTATGTTCAACGACCTGTATACAAGAGATATTTCCCGTAAAATCATCAGTATCAAGCGTGACAAACAGAAAAAAGGTCTGTTCATCGGAGGTAAAGCTCCTTACGGCTACAAAAAATCTCCGACAGACAAAAACCATCTCATCATTGATGATGAAACCGCCGACAATGTGCGCTACATCTTTCAGCTTGCTTTAAACGGAAAATCCTGCCGTCAAATTGCTATGACGTTAAATGCCGAAAATATCCCCACACCTGCTTTGTATGCAAATATAAAGCCGTCTGAAAAAAGAGGGGCATTTTCAGGATTATGGAGTTCCGAACGAATCAGCGAGATGCTTCAGAATGAAGTGTACATAGGCAATATGGTACAGGGCAGAGTTCAGAAATTAAGCCATAAATCCGACTCATGCTATAAGCTGCCCAAAGAAAAATGGACAGTTGTAGAAAACACCCATGAGCCGATTATCGACAAGGACACTTTTGAGAAAGTCGGTTTGCTGATAAAAAGCCGTGTTAAAACCCGTTCCCGCAAATATGACTATCTTTTAAAAGGACTGGTTTACTGCAATGAGTGCGGTTCTCTGCTGGGCGTTATGAACAGAAAGCTTGCCAGTGGTGAAATGCTCTACTTTGTATGCAGAACATATCAAAGGTTTACAGCCTATGAGAAATGCACCTGCCATTGTATCAGAGTGGAAGACGTTACAAACGCCGTCATTGAACAAGTCAGGAACGTATGTCAGCAATTTTTAAGCAGATTGGATATGGCTGAAATCAATGACGAAACACAAAAGCTTTTGCAGACTGAAAAAAAGCGTCAGGAAAAAGACGCTGCCGACCTGAAAAACAAACTGAAAACCATTGAAGCCAAAATCGACAAAATCTATGATGATAAATTATCGGATAACATCAGCAATGAAATGTTTCAGCGGTTTTACCAAAAATTCTGTGAGGAGCAGTCTGTTCTCAGGGAAAAGATTCAGGAACTGGAAAACTCAGACGAAAAAGAAATCGAACTGAATCTGGAAAATGTCAAAGGGCTTGTCACGCAGTTTCTGAATGCTGAGGAGTACAGCAAGGAATTGCTTGTCAGCCTTATCGAGCGAATCGAATTGAAAGAAAACAAAGAGGTTCTGATTTATTTCAGATTCAAGGAATTAAACGTGCCGGAGCATTTATAATAAGCGATACTCTAAGTTTCCCGTATTGAGAAAAAAACGCTTGAGACTCTGAAAAAGATGTACGATAGAACTCCATACTGACGGTTTAAAACAAAAAATGCACCCGCAGAAAGCGGATGCATCAGACTGTAGAAAAAGTTCATTTTCAAGTATTTGGGCGACCATTGGTCGCCCGTTAGTTTTAAGGTTTTTCGACAAGCTGAATGCACTCGCAGAAAGGAGATGCATCAAAAATAATTCAGTTTACACTGCCTGCGAGATACTGAGCAATGGCAGCCGCATCTCTGACATTCACAGCCCCGTCACGATTGTAATCGGCGGCCTGC
This sequence comes from Porcipelethomonas sp., assembly GCA_051881935.1. Classification (GTDB taxonomy): domain Bacteria; phylum Bacillota; class Clostridia; order Oscillospirales; family Ruminococcaceae; genus Porcipelethomonas. The sequence goes on from JBJEQU010000193.1 coordinate 4,541, forward strand.
GGGAGCTCTGTTCCTCTGCCCTCTGCAAGGCATCTTGAAATATATGCAGCATCTCTTACATCAAGATTACCGTCAGCATTGGCATCACCATAAATAAAATACTTATCCTTTATAGTAACAGAGCCATTGAACACAGCTATTTCAGAATCCTCATCTGTACCGTCAAATTCGCCTAATGTAATACTTATAGGGTATGTCCCCGGAGCAGCATCCGAAGCGATAGAAACTTCAAGGGTCTCAAAATCGACCCTCATCGATTCTGCACTGTCATATATTCCCAGTATACCCTCGCTGCTGGTTCCTCCCGACGAGGCAGCATTTTCAAGGGATTTTATGGAAAGAGGTGCATCACACTGAACAGTCATTGAAAGTCCCTTCGATTCAATCCCGCCCAGAAGTATTACCGGCACCTCAGTCTGAGTTGTGCCATATTCGACTACAGCGTCCCATACTCTTATGCCGCAGTCATAGGAAATGCCGCTTCTGTCCTCCACAGGAACGACCGTCCGGCTATCACTGTGTGTGCCACCCAAAGCTACAGTAATATCCCCGTCATAGGTAAGGACCTGATCGGAGACATCATATCCTGCACCGAAATAATCAACACTGTAGACTGTGATATCATATTTTGTTCCAGCAGAAGCATCCTGCGGTATTCTGAACTGGAGGTAGAGCATTTCGCCGTCACTGACAGAATGCTTATTGCCGTATCCCCATAATCTCAGGGCGCCGTCCCTGAGCGCTGAAAAAACAGAGATATCGGGACTGGATGATACCACACCTATAAGTTCCAGATCAGGATTGCTCCACTTGCATGTTATATCAAAAGCGCCCATACAGTTATGGCTCTTTTGTGAAACCGGAACCGTAACGATCTCCCCTGCTTTTCCCTTGACAGAGGAAATGGTAATTTCACCGTCCGCAGCCTTTATAGCATTGTTCAGGAGAATGTTGTCATACATGCTTCCATTTCCCTTGCCGTTTAAAAAACTGCTTACAAAGAAGGCGTCACCGATATTGAGTTTATTCCTTCCGAAGGGGGATCTGTTCACATTTGTCTGTCTTCCATCTGCATTTGAAAGGAATATTCCGAGTCCGTCCTCCGCAGTAAGTGCCGACTTCCCGACATAAAAATCCTGGAGCAGGTCGTTTTGTATAAGCACAAGGTCATTCGGCGTTATTTTATTGTCACCGTTTGCATCGCCCCGCAGTCCGATCTTAACATCCAGCTGACCTTCGGCAGCCTTGCCTTCATATTCGGCTACGAAAGGCACGACATAATCATGGTTTTTTCCATCATAGGTAGAAGCAGGAGTGGTATAAAAAATAAAGTCAACGTCATCTGTAACCTCTTCATCATTATAGAAAACCTTTATGCCGTCGATATAAAATTCCTGTTCATCGGAATAATAAAACTGGCTCATAGGATCTGATCCGATCTGACTGTAATCAAAAATAAGATTATTTGCAGCGTTTACCTCAAGGGCATATTTGTCCAGTTCACACACTCCCAGCATACATGCTGCGGCAGCGGCGATACTGACAATTTTTTTTGCTGTACTCATTAAATATCCTCCGTTTTACTAATAAACATTAATCACCGGGATATACCCGTGATATAACCATTCTATTCTATCATAATATTGCAAAAAAGTCAACCAAAATACGGATTTAAGTCAGGGTTTTTGAATGAGTAAACAAATTGTTAACAACAAAAAGACGGAGATATGATATAATCAAAATGGGGTGATTATATCATGAAAAACTAAGGCAATACCGCATAATTATTGTCGTACAGATGCGCGGTCAGTTTTTTTGTCAGATTGCATAAAAAGCTCGCAGGCATACTGGCGTACCCCAAGGGCACTTCCTCCGGGCGTATGTCAAGAGATTTTTGTGTGATATGACGGAAAATCTACAAGCAGATGTGCGGCAAAGGCGACAGCCGTTAATTGTGCGGTGTTGCCTAAGTTTTCTGCCTGCAATCAGCTGTTTGCAATTCGTTCTGAAATTCTGGAAAATTGCCGGATGATGCAGGAATTGCTGACAGATTGTTCTGAGCTAGACGAAAAGTGGAAAGCAGTCACACAGGAGATGGAGATCGTTGCGGAACTGACTCGGAAATATATCATGGAAAACAGTATGACTGTGCAGAATCAGGAGGAATATAATGTCCATTACAACGCACTGGTGGAACGATATGAAAAGGCAAAAGCGAAGGCCGTATCCTTGCAGCAACAAAAGGAGGAGCGTCTTGCCAAGCGTGATTTGATTGGTGGATTTATGTCGTAGCTTGCACAGCGAAAGGAACTGTTGACAGAGTTTGACGAGAAATTATGGATTGCATTGGTGGAATATGTGACAGTATTTCAGGATGGGAGACTGGTTTTTGCGTTTCGGGACGGGACGGAGATTGAAGCATAGCATAAAATGATAAATCAGGCACTCTGCATAATTGCGGAGTGCTGTTTTTGTTTATAATGCAGAATTTCCTGGAAAAGTATTGACTTGGAGTTTACTTCAGGTATTATAATGATTCCAGTAAAATATGGTTAGCAAACAACATTTTAGACCATGGAGGTACAGAAAATGAGCAAGAAATTAGTAGCGTTTTTCTCGACAAGCGGAGTCACTGCCAATGCGGCAAGAATACTGGCAGAGGCAGCAAGAGCAGATATCTATGAAATCAAACCGGAAGTGCCATATACCAAGGCAGACCTGGACTGGATGGATAAAAAATCACGCAGTACAATTGAGATGCAGGATAAATCTTCACGCCCTGCCATTGCGGACAAAAATGCAGATATCTCAGTGTATGATACTATTTTTGTCGGATTCCCGATATGGTGGTACATTGCGCCGACGATCATCAATACATTTTTGGAAAGCTATGATTTTTCCGACAAGACCATTATTTTGTTTGCAACCTCCGGCGGAAGCGGATTCGGAAAAACCGTTGACAATTTGAAATGCAGTGTTTCTGACAGCACGGTTATCAAAGAAGGAAAACTGCTGAATGGCAGACCATCTGTGGCTGAATTACAGCAGTGGGTAGAGAGTCTTGGAGTGTGATATCGTGAATAGACCATATATTATATGCCACATGGTAATGTCGATTGACGGCAAAGTGACCGGCGATTTTTTAAGCAGACCGGAGTGCGAAACGCCCACGGAAATTTATTATCAAATCAATCGTGACTATCATGCCAACGCCTTTGCCTGTGGTCGAGTTACAATGGAGGAGAGTTTTACACACGGCTATCAGCTGGATTTATCCAACTTTGCGGATGTATCAATACAGCGAGAGGATCATATTGCTGATAAGAATGCTGCATTCTTTGCGGTAGCTTTTGACCGTTACGGAAAACTTGGCTGGACAACGTCAAAAATTGTTGATGAGGATCCCGGATACGGAAATGCACATATTATTGAGGTTTTGTGTGAGAATGTACCTGACGCATATCTTGCGTATTTGCAGAGCATTGGTGTTTCCTATATTTTTGCCGGAAAAGAGAATCTGAATTTACCGCTTGCACTGGATAAGCTGTATCGTTTACTTGGTATAAAAAAGATGCTGCTGGAAGGTGGAAGCGTCATAAACGGTGTATTTGCACGAGAGAATATGATTGATGAACTGAGTCTTGTTCTCGTACCGACTGTGGCTGGCAAAGATGGAAAGCCGCTGTTTTATGACAGCATTTTGCAGTACTACATCTTAACACAAACAAAACTTCTGCCGAATTCGTCGGTCTGGCTGAATTATCATAAAAAATGAACAACGAGCTGTCCATAGAAGAGGTCAGTTATATGACGAAATGAAAAACCGGCAGGATATTGCGTAATCGCAGTCCTGCCGTTTTGTGTTATTCCTTTGCGCAGCTGCATTGATATGCTGTACCCCACTGCGCCATAGCGTCCAGAATAGGTTCCATGCTATGACCAAGTTCCGTCAGCGTATATTCCACTCTCGGCGGCACTTCCGGGAAAACCTTTCTTGTCAGCAGACCGTTATCCTCCATGCTGCGGAGATTGGCTGTCAGAACCTTTTGGGAAATACCAGTTACAGATTTTTTCAGTTCGCCGAAACGTTTTGTTCCACTTCTCAGGTCACGCAGAATAAGCACTTTCCACTTATCTCCAATGAGCATAAGTGTTGTTTCCACAGGGCAAGCCGGCAGTTCGGGTTTATTTGTCATAAAATTTCCTCCTGTTAGTATCAAATTGATTGTAATATGCTTTCAGATACATTTTAGCATATACGGATTTAAAAATCAAGAAAAATTTTTTTGAGAAATTTATACCGAAACAGCGCAAAGGTTACCTCCAGGTAACTATACCACAAAAAAGTGCCTACTTTACAAGTGTTAAAAGCTATGTTATCATAAATCTAAGGAAAGAGATGAAGCGCTTACATCTTCCGAAAAAGTAAATTAACCATATCACTTTCAGGAGGAACACTATTATGAAAATCGCAGTTATTTGTGCAAATGGAAAAGCAGGACAGCTTATCACAAAGGAGGCAGTCAACAGAGGTCTGGATGTTACCGCTGTTGTAAGAGGCGAAAACAAGTCTGTTGCAAAGAAAGTTATCACCAAAGATCTGTTCGATCTGACCGCTGAGGATCTGAAGGGATTCGACACTGTTGTTGACGCATTTGGTGCATGGACACCTGATGTACTGCCTCAGCATTCCACATCACTCAAACACCTGTGCGATTTGCTTTCGGGAACAGATGTGCGCTTGTTAGTTGTTGGAGGTGCAGGAAGCCTTTATGTAAATCCGGAACACACGGTTCAGGTTATGGACGGTCCAGACTTTCCAGATATGTTCAAGCCGCTTGCCGCAGCACAGGGAAAGGCACTTGAAGAACTGAGAACAAGAAATGACGTGAAGTGGACATTTATCAGTCCTGCCGGTGACTTTCAGGCAGAAGGTGCAAGAACAGGCAAGTATATTCTCGGCGGTGAGGAGCTTGTGCTGAATTCCAGGGGCGAAAGCGTGATCAGCTATGCAGATTATGCGATTGCAATGGTTGACGAGCTTATCAAAGGCGATCACATTCAGCAGAGAATCAGCGTTGTTGCAGAATAAACCCGAATAAAAAACGCAGGGATTGTCAGAGTGTGCTGACAGTCCCTGTTTGCAGTGAAGGAGCTTATATGGCAAATGAAAAATTATTATATCTGATAAATTATCTTCTATCGGAACACTCCGATATGGAAAATGTTATTATTCCCGATAACGAGAAAGAGCAGTTCCGACTTTACCGAAGTCTTGTAAATATCCGCCCGGCAGTTCAGGTTGACGAGGAATTTCTCAGAGTCGAAGATGAGTTCCTTACAGAATTGACGGAAAGCAAGGGTATTACGGCTATTGCAGATTTACAGCCGGTGGAAAACGGTATTTACCTCTGGAAAGGTGATATTACCACACTGAAATGCGGTGCTATTGTCAACGCAGCCAATTCCGGAATGACAGGCTGCTGGCAGCCATGCCACAGCTGTATCGACAATTGTATTCACACCTTTGCTGGTGTTCGTCTGCGTTATAACTGCTCAAAGCTTATGAAGGCACAGGGATACGAAGAACCTACCGGAAATGCTAAAATCACGCCTGCATACAATTTACCATGCGATTATGTAATACACACTGTGGGACCGATTGTGCAGGGACGGCTTACCCATGAGCATTGCGACTTACTTGAAAGCTGTTACAAGTCTTGTCTTGAATTAGCCGTACAGAATAAAATCAAAAGCATTGCATTCTGCTGTATTTCAACTGGAGTGTTTGGTTTCCCACAGAAAGAGGCAGCGGAGATTGCAGTTGATACAGTCAGAGCATTCCGTAAGAACCATAACATTGAGGTGATATTCAATGTTTTCACAGAGAAAGACTATGAAATTTACAGAAGATTACTCGGATAATATCAGACGTCTGAAACAAGAAATCGAATCCGCTGATGCAATTGTTATCGGCGCAGGTGCAGGGCTTTCTACAGCGGCAGGATTCACTTACAGTGGAGAACGTTTTGAAAAATATTTTTCAGATTTTATCCAGAAATACGGTTTTAGCGATATGTATTCCGGCGGATTTTTTCCATTTGAAACACCGGAAGAACACTGGGCATACTGGTCAAGATACATTTACATCAATCGCTATATGGATGTGGATAACGGAACATATCAAAGGTTATTTGAACTTGTAAAGGATAAGGATTATTTCGTGCTGACCACAAATGTGGATCACCAGTTTCAGAAAGCCGGATTTGATAAGCAAAGGCTTTTCTACACGCAGGGCGATTACGGACTTTTTCAATGCTCGGAGCCTTGCTGTCAGAAAACCTTTGACAACGAAGAAATTATCAGAAGAATGTACAGTGAACAGAAAAATATGCGTGTTCCGTCTGAGCAGATTCCAAGGTGTCCGGAATGCGGCAAGCCAATGACAATGAACCTGCGTGCAGATGATAAATTTGTCCAAGATGAGGGGTGGTACAAGGCAAGTGAACGATACGTTGATTTTATACGCCGTCACGAGGGGATGCATATTCTGTTCCTTGAACTTGGCGTTGGATTTAATACGCCAGTTATTATCAAATATCCGTTCTGGCAGATGACTACGAAGAATCCAAAATCGGTTTATTGCTGTATTAATTCTGGGGAATTGTTTTGCCCAGAAGAACTAAAAAAGAAATCCATTTGTATAGGTGGAGATATTGCAGAAGTGCTTCGGGATATGATATAATAAATGCAGAGCTTTTATTATAATTTTTTTTATGCCCTTGCAGATACGCAAATCAAAGATTTGCTTCCTGCATATCGGGCAATTTTAGCAAAAAATCTTCGATTTTATGCTGCAATAAGAGGGTGATAAATATGCATGATATCTGGAATCCCTGGCATGGCTGCAAAAAGATAAGCGAAGGCTGCGACAACTGCTATATGTACTTTCTGGACCGTGTTCGTGACAGAGACGGTGCGGAGATATACTGTACCCAAAACTTCGATTATCCGTTAAAAAAGAACCGAAAGGGCAATTATAAGATTCAAAGCGGAGAGATGATACGGGTTTGTATGACTTCTGATTTTTTTCTGGAAGAAGCTGATGGGTGGCGTGATGAGGCATGGAAAATCATGAAAATACGCAGCGATGTGATATTTTATCTTCTGACAAAGCGTCCTGAACGTGTAGAAAAATGTCTGCCATCAGATTGGGGTGATGGTTGGGAGAATATTCTTTTTCATGTGACTGCGGAGAATCAGAAGCGTGCGGACGAGAGAATCCCGATTCTGCTGGAGCTTCCTTTTAAACATAAAGGTGTGATGTGCGCTCCGTTTATTGGAAGCGTCAGTCTTGCAAAGTATTTGGAATGTGGTCAGATTGAACAAGTTGTATGCGGCGGTGAAAATTATGACGTGGCAAGACCATGTAATTATGACTGGGTGAAACAGTTACGCAGAGAATGTGAACAGTATAATGGCAACACCGCATAATCTCCACCTACAAACAAAAGCACCCAGCAAAAAAGCTGAG
>JBJEQU010000194.1:0-12030 GCA_051881935.1 Porcipelethomonas sp.
TTTTCGGCGACAATATGAGAGTTCTCGACTGGATCATCAAGAGATGTGAGGGAACAATTGACGCTGATGAAACTGCTATCGGTTACGTTCCTAAGAAGGGCGATATCAATGTTGAAGGTATCGAAGACGAGGTAACTCCTGAAATTATGGACAAGCTCCTTGATGTTGACAAGGATCTCTGGACAAAGGAAATTGCCGAGATGAGAAGGTACTACAAGGAAGATATTGCTGACAAGGGCGGAAAGGTTCCGGATGAACTCTGGGCACAGCTTGATGCTCTCGAAGCAAGACTTAACAAGTAATTAAAGATTACAATTTACAATTAAGAACCTGTCCACATAGGAAATGTATGCGGATTTTCGAGCATAATTTTGTTGCTTGACAAGGCAAAAATGTGCAGGCATACTTGACGTATGGCAAACATTTTTAACGCAGTAAGCGACAAAATTTGCCGAAAAGACGCGTGCAGATGCCTATGTGGGCAGGTTCTAATATAAAAGCACCCTGATATCAAATGATGTCAGGGTGCTTTTTAATGCTATCCTAATCATTTAAAGTTAACGGATTGACAATACGAAATGCCAGTCCGTTATTAAAATAACAGAATTTTAAGTAATTGAATTTTTTATTGTACTGAAAGCGGCACTGCCGAAGGCTCAGGAGCAGCTGCGCTGCGGCTTGCAATATCCTTGCGGAAAACGAGTCTGAATACTGTCCGTACAAAAGGCTGGATGAAGAACACCTGTGTGAAAAAGGCAAATGGGAAATTAAAGCACACAAGCTTTATCCAGTTGGCAAGCAGTGTAAAAACGTTGAAGCCAGCATAATATGGGTAATAGAGAATTGCTGCAATAAAGCTCATTGCAGGACACATAAGGGCTACTGTTGCGGAAATTATTGCTGTTTCAAAAATTACCGGGTGGGTCTTCATGGGATCAAAAACCTTGCTGGCAAGCCTGAACGACAGGGGACTTCCCATGACTATTTCAAGAGTATATGCTAAACAGAATTCGATGAGGACAACTGCCCAGATAGGTAAAAATCTGCCTAACATGTAAACTCCGCCCTGACTGTCGATTGCTTCAAGTACACTTCCGGCACCATTTAGCTCCATAAGCGTACTGCCGTTTACAACATAAAGACTGTAAAAAACATAGGCATGGACGGTAACCAAAACGGTTACAAAGGCAAAAAACATTCTTTGAAATTGAGTTCTTGGCATAATAAATCTTCCTTTCCATAAAAAAACACATGTCTTCTGCCCGGCAAATCCAACGCAGAAAAGCTTTCAACGCATCTTCCGTAATCAGATTTACGCACAGCAGTGCAACATGTGTCATTTATGCATATATGTATATTATCTGTTACAGGCCCTGAACCCGAACTACCACATTATATCATACCGTCATTACTTTTTCAAGGCGTTTTTCCAATTTGAAATGATTTTTGTAAAATACTGCATAATACCCTATATCGCAGCAGTTATAACTTTGTTTAAAATATCTCTTGATAAAAATGCTGAATAATGATAAAATAAAGGTATTGTGGGTTTGATCTCACTTTTCTTGAATATTGTTTAACAGCGTGTGGCTTAAAGCATAAATCCAGCTTTAGGCTGCATTTTTTTATGGATGCAAAGAGAAACAGTGTGATAGATCACGCAGATTAATTTAAGACATGTGTTCTGACGACTGCCCTGAATGGGTGGCTGAAGAACAATACAGGGATCCCCCTATGCCGTCCGGAGGGGATCTGTGTTTGTCTGCAATGAAAAGTTTCCGGCGGCAGAACGGAGGTCATTGTCATTATGGAACAATCTTTAAAAAACAATAAGATGGGTACAATGCCAGTCAAAAAGCTGATGCTGTCAATGGGAGTTCCCATTGTGCTGTCTATGGTTCTGCAGGCAGTATATAATATTGTGGACAGTGCATTTGTATCCAATATGAAAGAAAAGGGCGAAGAAGCACTGAATGCTCTTACCCTTGCTTTTCCGATGCAGATGCTTCTGGTCGCTATCGGAATAGGAACCGGTGTGGGTGTTAATGCACTTATTTCCAAGAGCCTTGGACAGGGAAACAAGAAAAAGGCAAGCAAGGCTGCCGGAAATGCATTATTCATGGGAGGTATCATATATATCATTTTTGTGCTGTTCGGTATATTCGGCGTGGATCTCTACATATCCTCGCAGACATCCAATTCAACGATTTCCGATATGGCATCCGGATATCTGAGGATATGCTGTATAGTTTCATTCGGTACTGTTTTATTCAGCGTCTATGAAAAGGTATTACAGGCAGATGGACACGCATTATTTTCTACTATAGCACAGATCGCAGGTGCGGTTACTAATATTATCCTGGATCCGTTACTTATTTATGGTTTGTTCGGACTTCCTGAAATGGGTGTAAAGGGCGCTGCATATGCTACAGTTATCGGTCAGGTCGTTTCGGGAGTACTTGCACTGATATTCCATCTGAAAGTCAACAAGAATATCTCGAATGGTCTCAGATACTGTAAGCCTTCCGCATCCATTATCAAAGAAATTTATTCAATTGGTCTTCCGGCAATTATTGCTCAGGCACTCATTTCGGTAATGACATTTGGTCTGAATATAATTCTCGGCAGCATCAGCGAATCCATGGTAACTGCATATGGATTATATTATAAAATACAGCAGTTCCTTTTGTTTGCTGCATTCGGACTCCGTGATGCAATTACACCTATTATTTCCTTCAGCTATGGTATGGGCAGCAAGCAGCGTATTCGTGAAGGTGCGAAGTACGGTATGCTGTATACCTCTGTAATCATGGCACTCGGACTTATTGTAATTGAAATATTTGCAGTTCCTTTTTCAGGAATGTTCGGACTGTCCGGCGAAACACAGGATCTGTGCATATCCGCTATGAGGGTCATTTCCATAAGCTTTATCTTTGCCGGAGCAAATATTGCCTTTCAGGGAGTATTTCAGGCGCTTAACGGCGGTCTGGAATCCCTTATCATTTCCGTGTGCAGACAGCTTGTGTTCATATTCCCCTTTGCACTGCTTTTCATGAGTATTGCAAAAAAAGCTTCGGAATATACATGGACAGTCTGGACAACATTTCCGATTGCGGAGATACTGTCCTTTGTTATCGCATTTTTACTTTTCAAGAGGATTTATAACAGGAAAGTAAAGCCCCTTGCATGATCAGAATATTCCGGTGCAGCCGCATGTCCGGATATTAGGGCATCTCTAAAAACCACCGACTGAAGTCTTAGCACCTCATCTGCTTGCATATTTTCCGTCATTTTGCACCAAAATTTCTTGACATACGCCAGTATGCCTGCGAAATTTTGATACAATCTGACGAAAAATCTGACGGCGCATCTGAGGCACTATGGTTTTTAGAGGTGCCCATAACCCCATTGTCAGACTTTTCCATCTGATGATGGGGTATTATTTATTTGTTTGTATTTCTGAATTTTCTTCCTACAGGTATATTTCCTGTAAGAGCCGATGCAGCTAAATATATTATACCTCCTGCAATTACGGCAGCCGGAAGGGAAATGGCATTTCTAAAGGGCAGATTAGAATATACAAGCCATGCGGTGACTGCGCACATTATTCCGGAAAACAGTGGCGGGACAAGACATCGTAAAATGTCAGGCTTTACTCCGGTGACTCTGATGTAAAATATAAGGGACAGCAGGAAAATCACGAAATAACACAGGAGTGTTGATATTGCTGCTCCGGATATATTTATTTCGGGTATCGGTATCAGCAGAAGATTTCCGGAGAGCTTGACGGCAACTCCGGCAAGCATGAGCTTTACGGGAGCGTCTGCCTTTCCGGCTGCCTGAAAGCAGCTGAACAGAGGGAAGGAAAGTGACAGAAAAATTACCGCAATTCCCAGTATTGCAAGGCTCCGGGCGGATACAGCACATTCTGCTGTTCGTTCCGGGAACAGAAAATTTAAAATCGGACCTGCCAGCGCAAATATTCCCAGTCCGGAGGGTATGGCGATAAAGGCGGTCGCTTTTATGACATTCTCCGACAGTCTCTTTACAGCACTACGGTCATTTCTGGCAAAGCTTTCCGATATGCATGGAAGAATACCCTTGCCGAACATATTGGTAACTGAGGGAATGAGATTGAATATGGTTATAGCAAGACCGTTAAAGGAACCGTAAATAAATTCAGGAGCATTTACGGAATCGGGGAGAGAAAAAATTTTGTTGAAGTACTCAGGGTCACTGTCCGCTGCTCTGCCCAGACAGCGGACTATTGTAGTAAGGTCAACCACTGAGGTAAGATTAGTGACCGCCGCCCCAAGAGCGACAGGTATAAATATTCTGAAAATGTCTCCGGCAATTTTTCTTCCGCTTTCTGCCTTGCCCTCACTGCTGTATTTTTCGCACCCTGTTCCGCCTATGTACATAAACAGAGTTCCGGCAAGGGTTGAAAGACTTATGCCAAGCACTGCTGCGGCAGCGGCAGCAGAAATTAGGTCCGTTCCCTCCGGAAGGAAAGAAAGTACCTTTTCCGGATTGTTCAGTACAAAGGAACACAGTCCCAGACCTGCCGCAAGGCGTACCAGTGATTCTATGACCTGAGACACCGCCGTCGGGTACATGTTGCTCATTCCCTCACGGCAGCCCCTGTAGACTGCTGTTATACATCCCAGCAGCACCGAGGGGGCTATCATCAAGACCGAAAGCCACGCCCCCGGACATGCTGCGGCTTTTTCCGAAAAGGGAACTGCAAGAACTGCGGTCAGTATCGTCCCGGCAAGTCCGGCGGCGGAGAAAATTATCAGTGATATTCTGTGTATTTTTTTTATATTGCTGTAGTTTCCGAAGGCGCAGCTTTCGGCAGTAAGCTTTGCCACGGCAGTTGTAAGTCCGTTTGCAGTCACAGCATATATTGGCAGGAACAGTCCGTATGCACTGCTGAAATAACTCATCCCTGTTCCGCCCAGCATATTTGTAAGCGGAATTTTAAAAAGCGCCCCCACTGCCTTTGAGATAACTGCCGAGGCAATAAGTATTACTGAACCCTTAACAAAGCTTTGCTTTTTCACTGTATTCTCCTTAAAATTAGCTGTTTTGATTAATAAACAGGTACTGCATTTGGATAAAATGCATAATGATAATGAAAAATAATAAAAAAGTTGTTGATACCTTTGCAGATATGTGTTATAATTATATTCAGGTTTATTTTTATTTATGAAATGAGGCTGAAATATATGGATTATAAATTTTCCGATAAGGTTTCGGGACTTCAGGCTTCGGCTATCAGGGAAATCCTGAAATTCACCTCTGATCCGGAGGTTATTTCCTTCGCAGCTGGCAATCCTGCCCCTGAGGCTTTCCCGACAGAAAAAATCGCTGAGATCTCAGCCGATATTCTGAGAGATGATCCTGTTCTTGCACTGCAGTACAGCATTTCAGAGGGCTATGCTCCGCTGAGAGACCTCTTAAAGGGAGAAATGAAAAAGAATGGCTGCTTTGACCCTGAAAGGGACGACCTTATCATCACCTCCGGTGCTCAGCAGGCTAACGAATTTGCATGCAAGGTGCTCTGCAATGAAGGGGACACGCTTATCTGTGAGGCACCGAGCTTTATAGGCTCCCTTAACGCATTCCGTTCCTATAATGTTTTATTGAAGGGCGTTGAGATGGAGGATGACGGAATGAAGCTTGACAGGCTTGAGGAAACCTTAAAGGAGTCTCCCGGACAGAAGCTGATTTACGTTATTCCCAACTTCCAGAATCCTACCGGCTGCACAATGAGCCTTGAAAAGAGAAAGGGTCTTTATGAGCTGGCGTGCAGATACAATGCAGTGATACTTGAGGACAATCCTTACGGTGACCTGAGATTTGCCGGCAGCGATATCCGGTCAATAAAATCTATGGATACTGAGGGAAGGGTTATCTATTCCGGAACATTTTCAAAGGTGCTTGCACCGGGGCTGAGGGTAGGCTATGCCTGTGCGCCAAAGGAAATTATTCAGAAAATGGTTATCTGCAAGCAGGTTGCCGATGTTCATACGGCTATCTGGTCACAGGTTGTTTGCTATCAGTTTATGACAAGATACAATATTGATGAACATCTTGCGGGACTGCGTGACATCTACAGAAAAAAATGCAGTCTTATGCTCGATAGCATGGAAAAACATTTTTCAAAGAAGATAACATATACAACACCGGAGGGCGGTCTGTTTATATGGTGTTCACTTCCTGAAGGCAGCGATATGCCGCAGTTCTGCACACAGGCAGTAAGGGATTACAAGATCGCTGTTGTACCGGGTACTGCATTTATGATCAATGAATCCGACAAAACAACATCGTTCCGTCTTAATTTTTCCACTCCGGCAGATGAACAGATCGTAAAGGGCATTGAGATACTTGGAAGAATGACAAGGGAAATGCTTGATTAAAATTATAATTTTATTAAATCTGTTAAACGCATACAATAATTTAAATTTGAAAGGAAAGAATAAAAATGGCTAAACGTTCAATTCTCGACAGATATACCGCTTCACAGAAATATATAGTGGCAAGGGGAAGGGCTCTTACTTTTCCGCCGAACCCGTTTAAAGTTGAGCTTACAGACAAACAGGTCTACGGTATAGTGATCGATATCCCTATGTCGCCGACAGTCCTTGCAACAATGGTCTGCTTTATAAACGGCTCTGCAAATCTTTATTTTAATCTGGGAGGCGAATTTGTAAATGCCTCCGCACGTTACAGAGGTGTTGCGCAGGCTGCATATGACTTTGTAAAGAATGCTTCCGGATATCTTGGCTGCTGTGAAAAAACTACTAAGTTTGATATGCCTACAGCAGGAAAGAACTATGTTCATTTCCTGACAAAGAGCGGTGTGTATAAGACTGTTATCGTTCCAAATGCGATTCCGGCTGACGATAATGACAGGAAGAAAATCAATTTCTTTACTCAGCGTGTAATGAGCGAGCTGAGAACAGCGCAGCTTAAAGATCAGGCAGCAGGTATCGGACCAGGCTTTGTTACTGTTGACTGATGCGAGAATTTTAACAGAATTATTCTGTAAACAGGCATATATTTGAACAAAAATGCCGAAAGTGAAAAAAACTATTGCATTTTCATGATTTTTGCTGTACTATTATCATACGGGTGTTCGCTTAACGAAACGCACCGGAAGAGGATGGAGCTATGAGCGATTTTAAATTCAAGGAAACCTACGATATAAATGATCTGCTTGAGATAATGCGTATTCTTCGCAGTCCGGGCGGCTGTCCGTGGGATATGGAACAGACACACCAGTCGATAAGAAAGGATTTTATCGAGGAGGTCTATGAGGCTGTTGAGGCGATAGATCTTGATGATGTTGAGCTTCTCCGGGAGGAACTGGGGGACGTTCTGCTCCAGGTGGCGTTTCACTGTCAGATTGAAAATGAAAAAGATCATTTTACATTTGATGATATATGCGATGAGCTGTGCAAAAAGCTTATCGTAAGACATCCTCATGTTTTCGGTCAGCTGACTGTTTCGGATTCTGATGAGGTTCTCAGAAACTGGGACAGTATCAAAAAGGAAACAAAGGGACAGAAAACCTATGCGGATACTCTGGAAAGTGTGGCAAGGTCTCTCCCGGCGCTTATGAGAGCGCAGAAGCTTGGCAAGAGGGCAATGAGAGCCGGTATGGATTTCAGGAGCACAGAGGATGCATTTGAATGCATAAAGCTTGAGACAGCCGAGCTTGAGGAAGCAATAAGAGACGGAGAGAGACAACATATAGAAGAAGAATTCGGTGATCTCCTATTTTCATGTGTAAATACGGCAAGGCATCTCGGCATCGATGCGGAGGAGGCTCTCACAAAGGCATCGGAGAAATTTATAGAGAGATTTAAAGAAACAGAAAAATTGGTTACGCTTAGCGGAGCTGAAATGACGGCTCTTAGCATAGATGAACTTGACGTTTTCTGGCGTCAGGCGAAAAAAACCAAAACGGTTTGAAGAATTAAAAGAAAAACGGAGGAATTAGAATGACAAAATCAGAATTAATTGCGCAGATCTCAGAAAAGACAGAGCTTTCAAAGAAGGACTCAGAAAAGGCGCTTGCAGCGGTCGTTTCATCTATCACAGACGCACTTATAAACGGTGATAAGGTTCAGCTGGTAGGCTTCGGAACATTTGAAGTACGTGACCGCAAGGAAAAGGAATCCAAAAATCCAAGAACAGGCGAAACTATAGTAGTACCTGCAAAGAAGGCTCCTGCATTCAAGGCTGGCAAGGCTCTTAAAGACGCAGTTAACGCTTAAAATACAGGAAATTACAGGCAGAGTTTTCCCTCTGCCTTTTTTATTTGACAGTTTGCATTGAATCGTGAGAAGGGAGATCGGTATGAGACTGGATAAATATCTCAAGGTAACAAGACTTATAAAGAGAAGGACTATTGCAAATGAAGCCTGTGATGCGGGAAAGATCTCGGTTAACGGAAAAATCGCAAGGGCTTCATATGATGTGAAGATCGGTGATATAATTGAAATAAATATGGGAACAAAACCTCTTAAGGTGAAAGTTTTAAATGTTACGGAACATGTTAAAAAGGAAAATGCATCAGAAAATTATACTGTAATTTTATGACTTTTGCCCAAAATCTATTGTGATTATATTTCTGATATAAAAATATACTTGACATTTCCTTCAAAAAAGTATAAAATAGAAGTGTTGTATAACTTTACACAATCAATTTAGGGGCAATGCCCGTAAGTTATTACTGCGGCAATTTATGCGGCTGTAATTTGATCATAATTTTTAGATAAAACGGATCTTGATATGTATCACAATATGACGGAGGTTACTCTGTCATCCGGAATGATAAATAACAATCCGGGGTGTACCTGATGTACTTTAATAAAATTTTTGCATTTGTATGCTTGGAGACAGCAGCGGACAAGGAATATATGCAGGAGGAATAAAACCTCCCTGCTGATTTTGTGTGACCATGTGAAGATACATGCCTGTTCTTCGCATGATTTTCTGTGCGGTGCCGTCTCATTAAAACGAAAAATATGAATATGATTATGGCAACATTATCCTGCCGAAGTAATACAGTTATGTTGAATTTTATAACTATATTAAAGGAGGTAATGTGCGGAAAATGAGTGTTACTGTTGCGATTATCTGCTGTGTGGCAGCACTGATTGTAGGGGCTGCGGCGGCCGGTGTAGTATGCTTCAGGCTTGGTGTGGCATACAGAATAAAACAGGCTGAGTCGGTCATCGGCTCCGCTGAAAAGGAAGCTGAGAAAGTTCTCGCTGACGCTGGCAAGGAAGCAGAAACAAGGAAAAAAACCGCATTGGTTGAGGCCAAGGATGAGATACATAAGCTCCGTTCCGACGCCGAAAAGGAAATAAAAGACAGACGTTTTGAAATTTCACGTCAGGAGAGAAGGATCCAGCAGAAGGAAGAATCCCTTGACAAGAAGAATGACAACATTGAAAAGAAGGAAGAAATTCTCCAGGGGAAAATCAAGAGCGCTGACGAAAAGCTCAGAGAAGCTGAGACTATCAAGAAAAGTCAGATGGATATTCTTGAGAGGATCTCTGAATTTACCAGGGATCAGGCGAAGGAGTATATCCTTAACATGCTTGACGGTGATCTGATTCATGAAAAAGCCGTCAAGATTGCAGGCTATGAGCAGCAGATAAAGGAAGAATGCGAAGAGAAGGCGAGAAGCTATATTTCTCTTGCTATTGCCAAATGTGCTGCTGACCAGGTTTCTGAGGCTACTGTTTCAGTTGTACCTCTTCCCAATGATGAGATGAAGGGAAGGATAATCGGCCGTGAGGGCAGAAATATCAGAACCTTTGAAACGCTTACAGGTGTTGATCTCATTATTGACGATACGCCTGAGGCAATTACGCTTTCCTGTTTTGACCACGTAAGACGAGAGGTTGCAAGAATCGCCCTTGAAAAACTTATTGCTGACGGAAGAATTCATCCTACCCGTATCGAGGAAATGGTCGATAAGGCAAGACGTGAGGTCGAGTACAAGATCAAGCAGGAGGGCGAGAGAGCCGTTCTTGAAACGAATGTACACGGCATGAATCACGAGCTTATCAAGCTTATAGGCAGACTAAGATTCAGAACCAGCTATCGTCAGAATGTTTTAAATCATTCTATCGAGGTTGCCCAGCTTTCGGGTATCCTTGCTTCTGAGCTTGGGGTTGACGCAAATCTTGCAAGACGTGCCGGACTTCTTCACGATATCGGCAAGGCGCTTACCGCTGAAATTGAAGGTTCACACGTTCAGATAGGTGTTGACGTGTGCAGGAAGTATAAGGAAAATTCCGAAGTAATTCATGCCATTGAGGCTCATCATAACGATGTTGAACCGAGGACTGTTATTGCCTGTATCGTTCAGGCGGCAGACGCCATTTCAGCTGCAAGACCTGCTGCAAGAAGTGAGAACTACGAAAACTATATCAAGAGACTTCAGAAGCTTGAGGAGATATGTACCTCCTATGACGGCGTTGATAAGTGCTATGCTGTCCAGGCTGGACGTGAGGTCAGGGTTATGGTCACCCCTGAAGTTATCAATGACGAGCGTATGGTCATTGTAGCGAGGGATATTGCAAAACAGATCGAAAATGAGATGGATTATCCGGGTCAGATCAAGGTCAATATGATCCGTGAGAGCAGAGTAGTTGACTATGCAAAATAATCAGATTTGATTTTATAATAAAACTTAAGCAGCCGTTTTAAAGACGGCTGCTTTTTAGTATATAAGACGCCCCCTGTTTGCAAACAGGGGGACACTATTATTTGTTGAAATTATTCAGTCCGTAAGCCAGCGTCATAAGGCTGTCGGCAAGATGAACATTCTCAACGATTATATTATCAGTAGTCTCCAGGTCATAATGACTGAAATTCCAGAATGCCCTGATTCCACAGTCAATAAGTCTCCTGACAAGGGTTTCAGCCGCCTTTTTGGGAATACACAAAATAGCACACACCGGCTTGTTTGCTTTGCAAAAGCTTTCAAGCTCCTCTATATCCAGAACGGTGACGCCTGATATGACCTGACCGCATATATCCGGATTATTGTCAAAGATCCCTACGAGTTTAAAACCACGTCTGTGGAAATCCATATGTGCTGTAAGCGCTCTGCCTAAGTTTCCCGCACCAATGAGAACAGTATTATTCTCTGCGTTGATACCAAGTATATCACCTATAGCACGGCGAAGCTCGCTGACATTATAGCCATATCCCTGCTGACCAAAGCCGCCGAAGCAGTTGAGATCCTGCCTTATCTGAGAAGCGGTAAAGCCCATTTTCTGAGAAAGTACCCTGCTGGAGATCCGTACCACACCCTGTCGCTCAAGCTCACCGAGAAATCTGTAATATCTCGGAAGCCGTTTTATGACCGGCGATGAGATCAAGGATTTTGACATATGTATTCCTCCTCCCGTTTATGGATTATACCGGTTTTATCCCCTGATACGACAGTTTATTATATAAGCTTTGCAAGTCTCTGGTTGATCTCTTCAAGAAATTCCTTTGAGTTGACCTTTCTCTTGTTTTCAAGTGTTGAGAGCAGATAGAGGTCACCGGTCATTACGCCTTCTTCAATAGTCTGGATTGTAGCCTTTTCCAGCTTGTCTGCAAAGGCTGAAAGTTCGGAATTGCCGTCAAGCTCACCTCTCTTGCGGAGGGCGCCGCTCCATGCAAAAATTGTTGCAACAGAGTTTGTTGAAGTTTCCTCGCCCTTTAAGTGCTTATAGTAATGACGCTGAACTGTACCGTGTGCAGCCTCATATTCATAAATGCCGTCCGGTGATACAAGAACAGATGTCATCATTGCAAGGCTTCCAAAGGCTGTGGAAACCATGTCGGACATTACATCTCCGTCATAGTTCTTGCATGCCCAGATGAAACCGCCCTTCGCCTTCATCACACGGGCAACCGCATCATCGATCAGCGTATAGAAATAGGTAATTCCCGCCTTTTCAAATGCTTCTTTATACTCAGCATCGTAGATTTCCTGGAAAACATCCTTAA
>JBJEQU010000195.1:0-12029 GCA_051881935.1 Porcipelethomonas sp.
GAGGTTATGCTTGTCGGTATTAATTATGATAAGGAAACGAAAAAGCATTCCTGCAAAATTGAAATTATTACGCAGAACAAATGATTGAAAATTATACAGCCACCGTACAGCTACGTCAGAAACAAATTGGACTGTTTTTTCATATGAGGAGCAGCGCATAGTCGCTGCTTTTTTCTTCACTGGTATCTTTCAAGCGGATAAACCCCGGGAGTTTTATGGCGTTGCCCTCAACATCCGTCAGGCTGCTGACCTGTCCTCAAAGAAAATCGCAAACTGTGAATACGCAGGTTCCCCATAGTCCATTTCTTTGAAATTTCCTTCACGCTCAGGTAGATTACTTTTCGTATTGAATCATCAGATGGTACTGCTCCCCTGCTGTTCCATGTTCCAGGTCGAAATAAAAAATTTCAGATATTTTGTAATTTAATAAAAGAAGGATAATTTATAACCAAAAATATCCAGTCAAAACATGACAAACCGATGTTTTGACTGGATTACTTTTTTATAAAAAGCGGGAATTTAAAGGCAATACCGCATAATTATTGTCGTACAGATGCGCAGTCAGATTTTTTGTCAGATTGCATAAAAAGCTCGCAGGCATACTGGCGTACCCCAAGGGCACTTCCTCCGGGCGTATGTCAAGAGATTTTTGTGTGATATGACGGAAAATCTGCAAGCAGGTGTGCGGCAAAGGCGACAGCCGTTAATTGTGCGGTGTTGCCTAAGGACTTTTTCACAGTCTGGAAATTTTATGGCAAACCAATAAAGACGCAAAAACTGCAATCTCACAGAAACTAAGACTTTTCGCAAAATATAGTCTTTTGTGATATAATATTAAAATAATAATTATATTTCCATAATTATATTATATCACAAACAAAAAAATATGTCAATACTAATTATTATTAAAGATGAAAATAAACAACAAAAATCGAGCGTGTTTTATGCGTAAAACAGCCAGGAAAGAGGACTTAAATGAAAAAATATAATATTTACTGTCGTAAGGACGGCAGATGGGAAGGTCGGCTCAGCCGTGGAAAAAGCTGTAACGGCAAAAGAAAATATCAATATATATACGATAGAAACAGAGCTGCAGTTGAAAAGAGGATGGCTGAAATCTATAATAGCAGATTTTCGGAAAGCAGCTGTAATAAAGATATATCTGCTGTTTTTGGAGAATGGTTTTTCAGCGTAAAACACAGAATCAAAGAAAGTACTGCATCCAATTATATAATGAAGGTCAACAAACATATTATACCATATTTTAAAGGCAGGGCTATAGACGCACTGACCCGAAACGATTTGTATGAATTTATAGGATACAAGCAGAAGCAGGGGTTATCAGACCGCTATATTACAGATATAATAATTCTCATGAAGAGCATATTTAAATTTGCTGTAAGAGAATATCATATATTCAATCCAATGGACGGAGTGACTCTCCCTAAAAGAAACAAGAGCGATATCAGGCTGCTTGATAAAAACGAGCAGGCAACGCTGCAGAAATACGTCTCAGACAGAAAAAATCATACTACTCTAGGCATAGCGCTGGCAATGTCAACGGGGATCAGAATTGGCGAACTATGTGCACTGAAATGGGAAGACATAGACTTAAAAAAACGTATTCTGACCGTCAGAAATACAATACAGCGGATACAATGCAATAATTCCAAAAGCAAAACAAAGCTGATAATTACAGAACCTAAGAGCGAATCCTCAAAGCGAAGCATACCAATACCAAAATGCATCATGGATTTTTTAAAACAGTTTAAAAGCAGCAAAGGAAATTACATCCTGTCAGGGACAGAAACCCCCGTTGAACCAAGAACAATGCAGTACAGGTTTTCGAGGATACTAAAAAACGTAAAATTACCGTCAATACATTTCCATGCCCTGCGTCATATGTTTGCTTCAAACTGTATTAAACTGGGCTTTGATGTAAAGTCATTAAGCGAGATTTTGGGGCATAGCTCCGTTGAGATAACGCTGAACCGCTATGTTCATTCTTCTTTTGAGCAAAAGCAGAAATATATGAAACGTATTGAAATGTGTTTTTGACAAAAGACTATATTTTGCGATAATCATTCCGACAGTTAAGAATAAGCGGTCTGCGGACTGTTTTACCGATAGACGGATCGTAATTTTCGGAGTTTTTATACATATTCCCTACGGCAAAGACGGTGTTTTGAGGCGACAGCTGACAGGAATGCCAGGACCGCATTTTTGCGGAGCGAAGCTGCAATGCAGCATGCTGACATAGTTAATTTAAAATTTGTGTCGGCTTCTGTTAATCCTTATGATGATTTTGGAGCTGGTTATTTGGGTAAAGATACAATAACAAAAACCATATGGCAGTACAGTGAAAAGCTTGACAGTGATATAATGGAGTTTCTCAATGGAATAGCACAGGACTATAAAAAAGTGAAAAACTATGCTTTTTCAAGATATTCAGGAATTAAAAGCATTAATAAGCTTGTTCCGGGCTACGAGATTCTCAATGAAATGAGAGCAAGCGGTCTGCGTCAGCAGCTTGATATGCCTGTGGTTTATTTTGAAGTTGCTTTGCTTGAAGCTGCCCGGGACATAAGAGCTATGTGGCAGAATCTGAAAAACAAAATAATGTCACTTACAAATCAGAGTGAAACCCTTTCTGACGACGATAAAAGCTACATCCGCCTTGTAATGAAGATCAACAGTGTTTATTCTGCAATACTAAACGATCAGCCATACCAGATGCCCGATAAAGCTAAAAATCTGGATATTGATGTAAAAAAACTGAATAACAGGATAAAACGATGGACAAGAAAATACAGGGTTGTCCCCGAAGCTGAAAAATCAAACGTATTCAGGGTAACTCCCATGGGCTATTCATATAAAAACAGCGGGATACGTTTAGCCGGCAGAGTTGACAGAAAGCGTGTTTTTATTCCCCTGAAGGACGCAACACCATGTAAAAGACAGCTTAATGTCATTATAATGGATGATTACATAAAAATTGCTGTTCCCACAGAAAAAGAAATAATCAGCCATCCTGATTATGACAATACTGTTTACATCCATATCGGATATAAGGATATGGTCACACTTTCAAACGGAAATGTATATGGTGCAGATCTCAGGTCGATTGTTTTTCCTGAAACCGAAAGGCTTCATGCTAAAAATCGTGAGCGATATAAGTTTTACCGGGCATATTCAGAAAGCGTCAGCTCAGGTGACATTGAAAAAGCAAGGAGAATTGAAAAGAACAATCTCGGAAAGCTGAAGTACAACACGCAGAAGGAAAAATATCATGCTTTGGCTGTTACATTCATTAATACAGAGCTGAACAGAATGTTCAGGGATGAAAAGCCATGCAGGGTGGTGGTAACCGCACCTGCTAAATCACACAAAATGACGAAATTATCAAAGTCAGCCAGAAAGGTGCTCAATCGCAGCTTTGCCGGGTATATCCGTGAAAGATTAGAATTCAAATGCGTGGAGAACGGCATTGATTTTGTTCAGATAAATTCAAAAAATACCGGAAGTATCTGCTCCGTATGCGGTGCGGAGGGTGTCAGAAGCAAGCTTGAGTTCAGATGTGAAAAGTGCGGTCTGGAAATATCCTCTGCACTTAATTCTGCGAAAAATATTGAAAATAAATATCTTAATAGATGACGGGGAGCAGTCAGAATGAGAAAATTTTTGAAAAATAATATTCTTGATATTTTTGAAACAATTTATGAAGCACATAAAATAATCAGGGATTTTATAAAGGAAGAAAATTTTGAAAATGCAAAATCAGTTCTCATTGACTGCCAGAGCTCAGCTTTGCAGGTAGGAAAAATAATTGAAAATTCAGAGGGCAGCGGTTTTATTACCGTTGGTATTCTTGAGGAATACTGTAAATATGTATATCAGATTTTTATGAGTATTGCTGACGAATGCAACGGCAGGGAAATCAAAAGAGAGCTTGACAAGAGACTTGACAGGGTTAAAAAAAGTGTTAAAGATGATATAAAGGTGAAACTTGAGATCGTCTTTCTTCCTTATAAAGCCAGTATGTGGGATTCCCTTGAAAGCGTATGGAAAGCAGCAGACGAAGATCCGGACTGCGATGCATATGTTGTTCCTATTCCCTACTATGACAGAAATCCCGACCACTCATTTGGTCAGTTTCATTATGAGGGATGTGAATACCCCGGTTATGTACCGATAACAGATTACAGAAAGTATGATATCAAAAATCGAAAACCGGATGTTATTTACATACACAACCCCTATGATGACTGTAATTATGTTACAAGCGTTGACCCGAGGTTTTATTCCAGAGAGCTTAAAAAATATACGGATAAGCTGGTGTATGTGCCGTATTTCGTTCTTGCAGAATTAAATCCTGATGACCCTGAGATTATTGCAAAATATTCACATTTTGCAACTGTTCCGGGTGTTATTAATGCAGATAATGTTATTGTTCAGTCAGAGGGTGTTCGACAGGTATATATAAAAGCATTATTGCCATACGTTCAGAATAATACAGTTAATCAGAAAATACTTGAGGATAAAATCCTGGGATTGGGTTCGCCTAAATTCGATGCAATATCAAATAAATGTAAAGATGATATTGAAATACCTGAAAAATGGAACAAAATCATAAAAAAGACGGATGGCTCTTATAAAAAAATAGTTTTTTTTAATACAAGTATAGGAGCACTGCTTGAACATAATGAAGAATGGGTAAAAAAAATTCACAATGCTTTGAATGGATTTTTTAGAAATAAAGATGAAATAGCATTGTTATGGCGGCCACACCCCCTTATTAAAGCAACTATTCAGTCTATGCGGTCATCATTGTGGAATGAATACAGCAAAATTGTTGATGAATATATTTCCGATGGCTGGGGAATTTATGATGACACTCCTGATTTACAAAGGGCGGTTGTATTAAGTGATGTTTATTATGGAGATGGGAGCTCAGTAGCAAAATTATTCAGAATTAAAACAGATTATGTTTATTCACAATGGAGAATGAACGTTGAGGATTTTATAGATGGATTGTATGAATATAATTCGAATAAGAATAATATTCAAACAAATTATGGTAAAAATATATATATTAAACTAAATGGTATTTAGGAGAGTTTTTCAGTGAAAAGATTCTATTTTAGAGGCGGAGAATTGCCATTTCAATATATAACACCTGAAAGAGCCATGTATAGAAATATTTTAGGAGGAAATTCAGGAAATTTGTTGTATCAATATGGAATTTTAAAAGCTATAATGACTTCTAAAAACGATGAATTAGTGTGTAATTGGTATAAACCATTTCGTTTTTCTCCAGAATACATTAATGAAAATTTTGATTATTTTATAATTCCTCTTGCAGATGCATTTAGAGAATCTTTTATAGATGAATTGGAAGATTTAACGAAATTAGTTCAAAATCTTAAAATTCCATGTATTGTAACAGGTGTAGGTTTAAGGAATCCATATGAACCAGATTTTAAACATAGAGAATATAAATTTGATAATAGTGTTAAAAAATTTATAAAAGCTATTCTTGAAAAATCAGCAATTGTAGGCGTCAGAGGACAGATTACAGGTGATTATTTAAAACATTTAGGATTTATAGAGGATAAACATTATATGATTATCGGGTGTCCATCTATGTTTTCAAATGGTTGTAATTTGTCAGTACGTGATTTTAAGTTTGATTATAATATGAATATATGCATAAATGCGGTTAATACAGAAAGTCATATTATCAATAATTTTGTTAATTATTCAATAAAAAAATTTGAAAATTGGTTTTTTATAGGTCAACTTATTACTGAACTTAAATTAATATATATTGGATTACCACATGAAGCTTATGGATGTAATTTCCCTTGTGAAAGTATTTTAAGTGAAGTACATAGAAAAAAAATGTAAGATTTTTTCTTAATGCAATAACATGGTATGAGTATGTGAAAAACTTTGATTATACTTTTGGAGCTAGATTGCATGGAAATATTGCTTCTATTATCGGTGGAACACCGTCTATGCTTATAGTTATCGATTCTCGCACAAGAGAGTTAGCTGATTATCACAAGCTTTATTGTTGCAATGAAAAAGACTTGATTAATAATGATATTGAAAGTTTAATTAGAAAAAGTGATTATAGTGGTATGATAAAGCAGCATAAACATAATTTTGATAGATTTATTAAATTTTTGAATTTGAATGATTTACCTAATATTTATCAAGAAGACTATAATCGTAAACAAGGGATAATTGATGAAGTAATAAAGGAGTCTAATTTATATCCACCTGTAACGCCCATAGATTTTTCAGATGTAGATTCTGTTAATGAAAGAATGGTAAAATTTTCGAATGAGCTTAATGAAAAAATGGAACGATTAAAAAATATGGGAAGATGAAATATATTTTAATTGAGTAGGTGTGTAAATGGAGTTAAAAGCATTATCAGATTATCATCAAATAGAAAACAAAAAAATAATTTGCTTCGGAAGAAATTATTCATATATAAATCAATTAGCAGAGGATTTTGAAGTTATTGATGATATATTTTCAATTATTGACAACAATAAGAAAATATACGGTATAGCTGAAATAAAAGGGAGAAAAATTCCGGTAGTTTCTGTTGATTTGTTAAATGATATCAATTGTAATGATATAGCTATTATTATTACAAGTATATCATATACAGAAATTTATAATCAATTATGCAATATGGATAAAGTTAATAAAAATATACCAGTTATTTATCAGTATAGTGATAGGGCAATGGAACGTGAGAACAAGTTCAGAGAAAAGTATAAAAATGTTCCTCTTGAAAATATGATTTTGTTCAGAAGCGGACCAATGGCAAGTCAATATATACCGGGAAGTGATTTTTTTGATAATTCCCGTGCATTGTTTGAGTATATGCTTGCAAATGAATATAATAAAAAATATAAGTTGGTATGGCTGGTGAAAAATCCAGACGATTATTCTGCTCAATACAAGAAATATAAAAATGTCAGTTTTTTATCGTTTGATTGGAAAGAATCAGATGATGAAAAAGAGTATTCTTTATATTACAGAGTACTATGTCTGGCAAAATATATATTTACAACTGATGCATATGGGTTTATGTTGAATTCGAGAAAAGACCAGATAAGAGTTCAGTTATGGCATGGATGCGGTTTTAAAACACGTGTCAATTTTGCAAGCTGTGAACATAGATATGAGTATACTACGGTGATAAGTGATTTGTATGCTGATATTCATGCAAATGTGTACGGTTTACGAAGAGACCAGGTTCTTGTTACAGGATACGCAAAACACGATTGGTTTTTTCAACCATACAAAGAACATATTTCAAAACTTTTAAGTGTTCCTAAAACAAGTAAATATATATTCTGGCTTCCCACATTCAGAATAGCGGACGACAAATTAAAAGATTTAAACCAATATGAGATTAATCCCGAAACTGGTCTTCCTATTATAAATAACAAGAACCAGTTAGATCAGCTCAATGAATTTTTAAATGAACTTGATGTGATGGTTATTATAAAGCTGCATTTTCTTCAAAAAAATGATTTGGTAATAAAGGCTGACTATTCAAATATAAAAATTCTTACTAATCAGGAAATCACAGAAAAGGATCTTATTATAAACAGACTTCTTGCCTCAGCAGACGCACTTATAAGTGATTATTCATCAGCAGCAGTGGATTTCCTTAACACAGATAAACCAATAGCTTTTACCCTTGATGATGTTGAGGAATATAAGAACAGTCGGGGTTTTGTCTTTGAAAAAATACAGGAATGGCTTCCTGGAAAGGAAATATTCAGCCTTGATGATTTTTGCGGCTTTATAAAAGAGGTTGCTGATAATATTGACTCGACAAAAGAAAAGCGCCGAAAAATTTCTGAGAAAATGCTTAAATATAATGATGGAAATAATTGCAGAAGAATTTGTCAGGCATTTGGCATAACACTGGAGGAATAAAAATGAACTTCATACTCACCGCCTCAATGATGTGTGCGGACTACAGAAACCTTGAAGAGGAAGTCCGGGAACTGGAGTCCGGCGGGATCGACTCCTTCCACATAGATATAATGGACGGACGATATGTACCAAATTTTGCTATGTCTTTAAATGACATGAAATGTATCCGTTCTCTCACGGACAAACCCCTTGATGTCCACCTTATGATAGAACACCCGAATAACAGCATACAGCTCTTCCTGAAAAATCTGAAAAAAGGCGACACTGTCTACATACATCCGGAGGCTGAATATCATCCCTCCACTACTCTGCAGAGAGTGATCGATGCCGGAATGATACCGGGTATTGCAATTAATCCCGGTACAAGCGTGGAAACTGTATATGAAATGCTGCGTATTGTCAAAAAGGTTCTTGTAATGGTGGTAAATCCCGGTAATGCCGGTCAGATGTATCTGCCTTATGTGGGAGAAAAGATAGAAAAACTTATCTCATTAAAGAAAAAAATGGGATTTGAGGTTCATTGGGACGGGGCATGCAGTGCTGACAAAATAAGGGAATTCGCCCCTATGGGAGTGGATGGTTTCGTGCTGGGTACTACCCTCCTCTTTGGAAAAGGCAGATTATATAGTAACATTCTTCAGGATATACGGGAGCTGAAATTTTAAATGAACATTGCACTTATTCTTGCCGGAGGAACAGGTACACGCCTTGGTGCCGAGATACCAAAGCAGTATATAGAAATAAAAGGCAAGCCGATAATATCATACTGCCTTGATGTCTTTTCACAGCATAAAGATATTGATAATATACATATAATTGCTGATAAATCGTGGCACGAATACATATTGCAATACATTTACACAGTTAAGTTCAAAGGATTTTCTGCTCCGGGTGAAAACCGCCAGCTTTCAATATATAACGGGCTTTATGATGTGAAAAAGTACTCATCTGATGATGATATTGTCATTATACATGATGCTGCACGTCCTAATGTATCGTCAGAAATGATATCGGAATGTATATTTGCTGCACAGAGACATGACGGAGCAATCCCTGTTTTACCTATGAAAGACACAGTATACCTTAGTGAAAATGGCAGTACTATTTCATCACTTATCCCACGAGAAAAGCTTTATGCCGGACAGGCTCCCGAAGCGTTTAAGCTTGGAAAATATATTTTGGCAAATGAGCGGCTCCTGCCGGATAAAATAAAGAAAATCAATGGCTCAACCGAGCCTGCTATATTGTTTAATATGGATATTGCGATAATAAAAGGTGACGAGAATAATTCTAAAATTACTACACCTGCCGATTTGGAGCGGTTTAAGGAAAGGGTGATAAAATGAAAGCATGGGTTTTGAAGGATAATGGGGATATAAGATTTGGAGAAGCAGACCTGCCTGTTTTAAATGAAGGAGAGGTTCTTGTAAAAGTAAAAGCAGCCGGAATATGCGGCTCGGATATTTCAAGAATATATAGAAACGGGGCTTATTTTTATCCGCTGATACCCGGACATGAATTTTCCGGACAGGTAATCGAAACCGGAAATGGAGTCGATTCCGGGTGGTGCGGAAAACGTGTAGGAGTGTTCCCTCTTATACCCTGCAAAGAATGTCAACCATGTAAAAACCAACAGTATGAGATGTGCCGCAGATACAGTTATATCGGCTCACGCAGGCATGGTTCGTTTGCTGAATACACGGCAGTTCCGGCTGAAAATCTGCTTGAACTGCCAGACAGTGTAACCTATGAGGAGGCTGCCATGCTTGAACCCATGTCGGTTGCTGTTCATGCCATAAGGAGAATATCAATAAATCCTCATGACAAAGTAGTAATATGCGGACTTGGTACCATTGGCATATTTGTTCTTATGTTTCTCAAGGAAATGGGAATAGATAATATATATCTTGTGGGCAGCAAAAAGTTTCAGGAGAATACAGCAGTAAAACTGGGCATTCCGGCTGAACATTATTGTGATTCAAAGCATATGGATGTTAGCAAATGGCTGAACGACAAAACAAATGGTTCGGGTGCAGATGTATATTTTGAATGTGTGGGCAGGAATGAAACTATATGTCAGGCGGTTGACAATACGTCAGCCGGCGGTAAAATAGTACTTGTAGGTAATCCATATTCAGATATTGCAATGGATAAGAATATTTACTGGAAAATCCTGCGAAATCAGATAACCGTTACTGGAACATGGAATTCGTCTTTCACACATAATGAAAATGACGACTGGCATTATGTATTGGATAAGCTCTCAGATAAACAGATCTCGCCGGAAAATATGATAACTCACAGACTTTTACTTTCCGAACTCGAAAAGGGTCTGCATATAATGAGAGATAAAACAGGAGATTTTATTAAAGTTATGTTGTGTTTGTAGGAATGCATGATATATATTAAGCTCTCTGCCCTTACTCTACCCTTGCTGAAAGCTCTGATTTAACTGACAGGGGTATAAAATATAGGAAGCCTGCACAGGACAAGGATATTTCAAAGTATACATTTAAGTGCGGTGATACAGTCCTTGAACCGGGAAAGTCCGGGGACTAATATTATGTATATCTTAAAAATATTCGCCCCATTAACGAACATAAATTTGAAAAAATGACGTAAAACTGTCATCAGCAACTGAAAAATTTGAATATAATGCGGCAGGAAATCTACAGCCTAACATCTTAAAATCATTTGCGCAATATTTCATGTTTTTCATTTTCCGTTCCGTAACACTCAGGTGTGCAGGGCGGTTTTTTATTTTTGGCTCAGGATATGTTCACATGGAATAATTTATACAGATTTTAGGGCATATTTTTTTCTGAAAATCATTGACAAACGCTTTTTTGTGTGGTATAATGTAAGCATGCAGTGATGATAGAGCCTGCTGCGGAGTATGCAGGGGTTTCGGTCAGCTGCGTATGACAGGTCTGGGTGTGGCGCAGATGGTAGCGCGCTACCTTGGGGTGGTAGAGGCCGTGGGTTCAAGTCCCGTCACTCAGACCAGCCGGGTGTTCCCGGCAGAACAGATCGGGTTTCATTTTTTGAAGCCCGTTTTTTTTATGCACGACCGCTTAAATTTCATGTAAATATGATTATTTAATATGCCGTTTGCGAGAAATTGCAAGCGGCGTGTTTTTTATTATTTTGTTCACTGTTCCATCTACTGTTCCATGTGTACCGTTTTATTCTCCGTCAAAATTACGACTACGACACTTACTACGACACTTGTACTTTTTTCTTTGTCGAACCCTGTCGAAAACTTTATCCCCCAAATCCCTTTACATCCCCATAAATATATGATATAATACAAATATCGACAAGAGTCGAAATAATTTTAATAAATTTTTTTCTACGCACGAAAGCCCGGACGCACCTCCGGGCTTTTGCTGCCTTCAGCCATAAAAAGAAGAAGCCTCCCGGAAATTTCCCGGAAGGCTTGAATTTTATTCCGGCTGTGTGGACAGCACTGCTGAATCCCCACGGCTTACGTGAATCCCCGAATTTTTGTCAATGTAAAACATTGCATCACTTCACTTTCCATAGTTTTTACAGCTGCATACAGAATTACTTTTTCACCGCCTCAGCCTGAATACAGTCAATGTCACTGCCGAGTATTCCGGCATAATCTTCCGTACCAGTCACCCAGGGCAGATAGCCGCTGCTGCCTGCAGTGGACACACGGTATCTGACCTCATATCCGGAAACGCCTTCAAGCTTCATCTGGACAGCGTCAATCGCCTTGCCTTTAATGCCGGCACAGCCGGTGTCCCAGTTGCTTGTATCATATTTTGATACCCAGTCGAGCCATGCGCCGCCTTTGATGTGTGCCCTGTATTTCAGCGTACCCTTAGATGATTTTACCGCAAGACCGCTGACGGACGTTTTCTGAATGCCGGCATAGTCCTCGGTATTTTTAACTGCCGGCAGCCATCTTGAAGTGTACACGCAGTATGTAATGTCCGGTTTTGCAGTGGTTGATACAGCAGCTGTCGAGGACGGAGTGTAGACCACATTTCCGGAACTGTCAAATACGCTGTAACCGGATTTGCAAGCCT
>JBJEQU010000196.1:0-12004 GCA_051881935.1 Porcipelethomonas sp.
AAATGTTATAATCTGTAGTGGGTGTGCGTTTCTACCTTTTCCGCCGAAGATCCGCAACAACAAATAACAGGGAGTGAAAGCAAAAAACATGAATAATTTCTTTAAGTATCTGTCCGCTGCTGCGGCAGGGGCACTGCTTATCATTGGTGCCTCCTTTGCGGCTGTTTCTGCTGACGAGGCGGTGCAGACTACCGAACCGGCATCTGCAGCAGCAGAAGAAACCCAGACAACCTCTGTCCCGGTCACATCTGTTGTCACTGACATCTCATCAGATGTAACTTCCGCTGCGGAAACCGAAGCTGTTTCTTCAGAAACCACTGTATCCTCTGCTGTGACTTCTCAGATAACATCATCTGCGGTCACCTGTCCGGATATCACAGAGGAAATCCAGGAGGGCTGGAACAGCATTGATGACAAATGGTTTTACTTTGACGGCGAAAAATTCCTGACAGGAAAGCAGGAGATCGACGGAGACTATTATGTATTCTCCCCTAACGGTTCACTGAGGACGGGGTGGCAGACGGTCAATTCCAAAAGATACTACTACGACAAGGAAACTCACAGTCCCGTATACGGATGGATAGAATTTCTTGGTCAGATCTTTTACAGCGACAAAGAAAACGGCAAGTACTGCGGTATACAGGCAGTTGAAGACAATACATATATCTTTGATGAGGCCGGAGTACTGCATACCGGATTTGTCACTTACAATGGCTTTATGTATTACTGCGATGAAACAGACGGTATTATATACGGCAATGCAGACAGAACGCCCATAGAGATCGACGGCAGATATTACCTCATTTCCCCGAAGGGATATGTGCTCAGAGGCTGGCAGACCGTAAACGGTCTGAGAGTATTTTACGATTATGAAACCGGTCAGCAGGTAAACGGCTGGATCGAATATATGGGACATTATTACTATGCCGATGCCGAATCGGGAAAATACACCGGTGACCGGTACATAGACGGTTATCCTTACCGCTTCGGGGAAAACGGCATTATCTGTACCGGAATCCAGACCTTTGAAGACGGAGCCGTTTCAAGCTATTTCTATGCTGACGGAACCCGTGCTGTCGACGAAATCGTTCATACCGACAGCGGAAGTTATTATTTTGACGCTGAAGGTTTTATGGAAACTGACTGGCAGATCATCGGGGAAGATAAATACTTCTTTGATGCCAGCGGCAAAATGGCAGTGGGAATATGCACCATCAATGGTCAGACATATTACTTTGACGCCGACGGCAGAATGCAGACGGGACTTATAGGCATCGGAAACAGCAAGTACTATTTTAATGAAAGCGGAGTAATGCAGTTCGGCTGGCAGATTATAAACGGCAAGAAATATTATTTCGATCTGACTGATGGAACCGCATATACCGGCTGGAATACCATTGACGGATATAAATACTATTTCAATGACAGTGCTGTTATGCTCACTGGAAAAACCGCCATAGGAGACGACACATACTATTTCGGCAGTGACGGAAGGATGTGCGTCGGCTGGCAGACTATAAACGGCGATAAATATTATTTCGGTACAGACGGAAAAATGGCAACATACCGTCATAATATCGACGGACAGGATTATCTCTTCTATTCCACTGGAGTCATGGCTACCACCGGAAACAATACTATTGTATTAAAGGCACTGTCCCAGCTCGGTCAGGAAGGCGGCAGACCATACTGGACATGGTGGGGCTTTAATTTCCGTATTGAATGGTGTGCATGCTTTGTTTCATGGTGTGCCGCGCAGTGCGGATACACAGCAAACGGAAACTCCCCTGAATTTATTTCCTGCAAGGTCGGCATCGACTGGTTCAAAGAACACAATCAGTGGATGGGACGGGATTACATTCCTAAATCCGGAGACTATATTTTCTTCGACTGGGATCCGGACGGCGCCGCAGACCATATCGGAATCGTTGACTATTACGAGAACGGATATGTATACACCGTTGAAGGAAACAGCAGCGATATGGTCCGCAAGAAGGTATATGACATTAAATCTGAAAATATTTTCGGATTTGCAGCACCGAATTTCCCGCAGTGAAAGGAGAATAAAAATTGAAAATAAAAAATATTATCTGTGCAGCGCTGACATCACTGGCTGTCATGACCGCCTCAGTAACCGCCTATGCCGAAAGCATAAAAATTGATCCGATCATAAGTCAGCCGGATGAAATATGCGGATACGTAAATATACATTCAACGACTGATGCTGACGTTTACGTGAAAATATTCAAGCATACTCCGGAAACGGTCAGCGAGGGATATCAGGTATACGACACGGTTATTGACGCTGATCTTGTACATGTTTCAAATGTGTACGTTCTACCTCTCGAATACAATAATTTCAATGCAGACACGGAGGACTACGAGGGCACATATGACGTTATGTTAGGAGTTCACAGGCATGCTGATTCATCTGAAGAGGACGACATTGCATATGTTCAGTTCCCGGTTCTTATTGAAGACAGGAATATCTCCGGTTACGACACATATTATTCCATCAATGTTTTCATATCAGAAGAAGAACTTCAGGAACCTGTTCTTGAAGAAAGCGGAAAAGCACCTAACACAACATATAACATTACTTTCTCCTGTCTTACGGAAACTGTAATTCCCGGAGATGCAAACGGCGACAAAGTCGTGAATATCCGTGACGCAGCATTTATAGCTTCAATGCTTGCAGCCTCAAAGGGAGATCAGATTCCTCCGAATGCCGACTATAACGGCGACGGCGTTGTAAACATAAGAGACGCAGCGGCAATAGCCACATTCCTTGCAAACGGAGGCAAGCAAAATCCTGAACCGCCTGCAGAACCGGCAGTAACAACCGCCCCGGTCGTTACCGGAGCTGCGGAAACCACAGTAACCACAGTTTCCACAGTATCCACCGCAGTATCCAGCATCACAACTGCTGAAAATACAATCCCGTCTGAACAGTCATCGACAACCCAGACAGAAGCTGTAACAACATCTGCTTCAGAAGCTGCGGCAGTAACCTCCGCAGCCTGAAAAGACAAAACAACAGGAAGAGACGCTCCGGAAAGTGGGCGTCTCTTTTTCTGTCTCATATACTAAGCAGCATAAAATTTTTTAAAAAGCTGTCATGCCGCAGGCAGCCGCCCTCAGAACTGTAATATATATTACAGTTCTGAGAATTAGTACCAATTCTTTATTTGGGCAGATTATACAAATCCAACAAACGAAATTAATAATATATGTAGAATATTTTCAAAAAGGTTGAAAATCAGGGCAAAGCAAAGTATAATATTAAATGTATTATTGCACAAAACGTAAAGGAGCGATATTTAATGAAACGTATAAAGAACATAACACTTGCCGGACATAATGGTTCGGGTAAAACTTCCCTTGCCGAGGCGCTGCTCTATAAGGCAGGAGTTTCTGACAGACTCGGAAAAACTGCCGACGGTACAGCCATTATGGATTACGACACGGAGGAAATAAAGAGGAAGATATCTATTAACAGCTCTGTTGCATCCTTTGAATATGAAGACAATAAAATCAATCTTATCGACACTCCTGGTCTTTTTGACTTTGCCGGAGATATGGTTCAGGGTATAAATGCGGCTGACACAGTGCTTATTACTGTTTCTGCAAAATCAGGGGTCAAAGTCGGTGCAAGAAAGGCTTATAAGGAGGCAGTGAAGCAGAGTAAAGCGAAAATGTTTGTCATTACAAAGATCGATGACGAGAATGCCAATTTCTACAACGTGCTGACCGAGCTTAAAACTATTTTCGGTCCTACTGTATGCCCGGTCATAGTACCTGTTATTGAAAATGAAACTATCGTTTCCTATGTAAATCTCATTGAAATGAAAGCCTATAAATATGACGATAAAGGAAACCGGACTGAAACGGATCTTCCGGCTGCTGAAAAAATTGAAAAAATGACATACCGTATCGACGGTCTGAGAGAGGCTGTCAGCGAAGCGGTGGCAGAAACCGATGAGGAACTTATGGAAAAGTTCTTTGAGGGCGAACCCTTTACGCAAAAGGAACTTATTGACGGTATTCATAACGGCATGAATAAGGGTATTATTACCCCTGTTGTGTGTACGTCTGCTGCCGACCTTGCCGGAGTGGATATGCTTCTCAAAGAGATAGGTCTGCTGGTGCCCAGTGCGGATGAGGTCAGCCCTGTAGAGGCGGTGTCCGGCGATGACCTTGTTGAAATCAGGTGCAGTGAGGACGAACCACTGTCTGCTTTCGTATTCAAGACGGTGGCTGATCCCTTTGTCGGAAAAATGTCATACATAAAGGTTGCTTCCGGTGTGCTGAAAGCTGACAGCAGCGTTTTCAATTCAGCAAGCGGAGAAACCGAAAAAATAGGAAAGCTCTACTTTATGAAAGGCAAGCAGCAGACAGAAACATCTCAGGTCACTGCCGGAGATATTGCAGCTGCTGTTAAAATCAGTGCCTCTTCCGGAGATACACTTTGCAGCGCAGACAGAAAGGTAACGATTGAAATGCCGGCACTGCCTGTCCCCTGCTATTCTATGGCAGTAAATTCCGCACAGGGCGATGAGAGCAAAATTTCCTCCGGTATTGCACGTATTCTTGAAGAGGACAAAACACTGAAATATGAGCAGAATGAAAGCACCAAGGAGCAGATCCTGACCGGTCTGGGAGAACAGCACCTTGAGGTCACTGTTGCAAAGCTCAGAAATAAATTCGGCGTGGACATAGAACTAAAAGAGCCTAAAATCGCATACAAGGAAACTATCCGCCGCAAGGTCAAATCCGAAGGCAAATACAAAAAGCAGACCGGAGGTCACGGTCAGTATGGTCATGTATGGATCGAGTTTGAACCATGCGTAAGTGATACTCTTGTTTTTGAAGAAAAGGTATTCGGCGGAGCAGTACCGAAAAACTACTTCCCTGCCGTTGAAAAAGGACTCCAGGAAGCAGTCAGAAAAGGCGTTCTTGCAGGCTGTCCGGTAGTAGGACTGAAGGCAATACTGGTCGATGGTTCATATCATCCGGTAGACTCTTCGGAAATGGCATTCAAAACTGCTGCCTCCCTTGCATACAAAGAGGGTCTGAAGCAGGCTGAGCCGGTAATGCTTGAACCTATCGGCAATTTAAAGGTTTCCGTCCCCGATGAAAATACCGGAGATGTTATGGGCGAGCTTAACAAGCGCCGGGGAAGAGTGCTGGGTATGGAACCGGTGGAAGAAGGAATAACTGAAATATCTGCCGAAGTGCCGATGAGAGAAATGCATAGCTTTACAATGTACCTGAGACAGGTAACAAGAGGTATGGGCAGTTTCACCTTCGATTTCCTGAGATACGAACAGCTGCCGGCAAATCTCGTTACTGAGGTTATTGCTGAAAGCGTTCAGGATTAAAAGGAACGTTCCGGCTATGCCGCAAAAATACATAATATGTTAATGCTACGGGACAGCGAAAGCTGTCCCGTACTGCTTTATTTTTTACCTTTATATTCCGTAGGTGTCATTCCGGTGACCCTTTTAAAAACCTTACAGAAATGGCTCTGGGATGAAAAGCCAAGAAAACTGCTGATAGCAGAAATATCAATATCAGTTTCGAAGAGCAGTTCCTGAGCTTCCTGTATCTTTTTCAGATTGATAAAATCTGAAAGATTCATTCCGGTCTTATTTTTAAATTCGGTCGTTACTGTACCTCTGCTCTTTCCTAGAAAAGCTGCTATATCAGAGGTTTTTATCGGCTCAGAAATATTGTCACGTATATATTTGGCAATTTCATTAATAATTTTATAATTATTTCCATTGTATTTATGATGCTTCCTGACCCTGTCCGCATAGTCCAGTATCATGTGATACTGGAGATTTTTTATCCTGTCGATATTTTCAAGAGATTCGCACTTTGTAATATACATTTCCTCAACAGAGGCTATTTCGTCAATATCCAGACCGGCATCGATTGCCGCTCTTGAAACGATCGTCTCCAGCTTTATAAAAAAATTCTTCTGATGCCGCACGAGATGCTGTGCAAGATTGCCTGAACTTACCGCCGGGATCTTTGATGCTCCGTCTATAAGCCCCTCAACATCTCCATTCATGACCTTTTTTATAATGTCCTTCTCAATGGAAAAGGATCTTGCGT
Source organism: Porcipelethomonas sp. (assembly GCA_051881935.1). Taxonomy (GTDB): domain Bacteria; phylum Bacillota; class Clostridia; order Oscillospirales; family Ruminococcaceae; genus Porcipelethomonas. The sequence continues at coordinate 6,121 of JBJEQU010000196.1, forward strand.
TATTGGTATACATTTCCGCATCGGTACTTTTTCTGTATTCACTGATTTTAATTTCGGAAGAAATATTCTGCTGTTCCGCCTGCTTTATTCTTATATCCGATATATCGTGCATTGTTCTGTTAAAGGTGAAGTTATACAGTATCAGCGACTGTATTACCGTGTCAAGATGAAAACCCGACAGTGACATCATTTCGGAACCAAACACCGCCGTTTCACTTTCCGGAACCCCAAGCTTCAGTGCCAGCTTTTTGAGGTCTCTCTCAGTCTTTTTGATCTCATATACCGGACCTGTAACAAATTTATATTCCTCATGATTTACGATACCATAATACATAAAATTTTCATCAATATAATATCCTATTTCTGATTCTTCCTCCAGTATCTGATCTATACACAGCTCAATGGGATCAACTGAAATATTTACAGCCAGAAAGCTGTATATCTCCTGCCGGTCCCTATATATCCTTACCGGCATCCCGAACATATTAGCAAACTGTCTGCTGAAATAAATCATCTCTTTTTCATCCATCATATTCACTCCTTTTTAGAAAAATACAGGCAGATATTTATTTACTTTAATTTTATCACAACCTGCATTTCATTTAAAGGTTTTTTCATAATAATTTTATTATTTTACCTTACAAATATGCAAATTTCAATACAATAATGCAATACAAATAAATATTTATGTGATATAATAAAAGCATGTCAGGCATAGCCTGCGGAATATATCCGGATTTCTTCACCCCTATAATATTTTTTACAAAGCACAATCCCGCTGAAAAACAGCGGGATTGTGCTTTTATGCCCGGAGAGGACAAATTGCAAAAATTATAGTACAAACAAACAAATTTCATTACAATTGTGCAATACAATCAGGAAATTTTGTGATATAATCTTTTATACAGAAGTAATCTGCATAACAAAAAAGGGGGATCAATATGAATTTTAAAAAAATGGCTGCCAGACTGACTGCTGCTGTCTGCTGTGCAGGAATGGTATCATACCTGCCGCAGATGAGGGAGAAAACATTTGCAGCAGAAGTTGTCAGCAACAAGTTTGAAGTAAATTATGACGGCTGGTATGCAAACTCAGATACAGTAAGCCTCACTGCGGAAAATGGCATGGGTTATAACGATTCAAGAGGCATGACAGTCTCAGGACGTAAAAGCCCTTCAGAAGGCGCAAGCTCTGAAAAAGGATTCTATCTTTCCGGCGGCATACGTTACACCTATAAAGTCAGAGTGTACAGCAATACAGCCGAAACATTCCGTCTGTCTCTTCTTTGCATTGACCAGGAAACAGGCGAAGAAAGTACAGCTGAGCTTATCAGCAGAGAGGTAAAAGCCGGAGAATGGACAGAGCTTGCCGCAGATTATACTGCTCCCGAAAACAGCTATGAGTTCAGACTTACCCTTGCAACGGACAGTACAAACGATTTCAGCTTTGATGAGGTCTCTGTCACCACAGAAGAAAAGGCTAAAGCCGACGCCGTATTCGCTGCCGCAGCTGACAAGGGACTCAAGGACGAATTTGCAGGCTATTTCAGAGTCGGAAACATCTTAAACGGCGCCACAGTTCAGAATTCTGCTATCACAGCAAATATTCTCAAGGATTTCAACAGTATTGAGTGCGAAAACGAAATGAAGCCGGACGCTACCATCGTTCAGTCCCAGTGCAGCGGAACAAATATCGGAGTTTCGCTAAACAGTGCTGCAAGCATTATGGATTTCTGCATACAGAATAATATTGCCATGAGAGGACATACCCTCGTGTGGCACAGTCAGACTCCGACCTGGTTTTTCAAGGAAAATTATGACGCAGGCGGTGCATGGGTTGACAGTTCAACTATGGATGCCCGAATGGAAAGCTACATAAAAAATATGTTCAGCGCCATCAAAACACAGTACCCCGAACTTGACCTGTATGCCTACGACGTTGCTAACGAGTGCATAAGCGACAGTGAGGAAAGAACCCAGAATAACGGCGGAACAAGGGTTCCGGGTGAAAATATAAACGGTGAATCCCCGTGGGTACAGGTTTACGGAGACAACAGTTTCGTAGAAAAGGCATTTACCTATGCAAGAAAATATGCCCCCGAGGGATGTGACCTTTACTACAATGATTACAACGAATACTGGGATCACAAGAGAGACGCCATCTACAGCATGTGTAAATCCCTCTATGAGAAGGGACTTCTTGACGGTGTTGGAATGCAGTCACATATACCTGCAAATGCTACCGGATTTGCAGGAACAGATTCTTACATTACAGCCATGAAAAAATATCTGTCCATCGGCTGCGATGTTCAGGTTACAGAGCTTGATATAAGCCTTGAAGGCGGAACATACACTCTCCAGCAGCAGGCTGATAAATACGAAGCTATCTTCCAGGCTGCAATGGACTGGAACAGGAATCCATCATCTACAGGACGTGTAACAGCTGTCTGCATCTGGGGTCCGAACGACGCAAATTCGTGGCTGTCTGCCGGCAGTGACGCTTTGCTCTATGACTCAAATAATCAGCCTAAGCTTGCCTATAACACGCTGATTGCCATGATACCGGAATCTGAATGGGGAAGCGGAGCAGAACCGGATGAACCAAACGAATACGGCTGGTATTTCCAGGACAGCTTTGAGGGAAGCCTGTGCAGCTGGACATCAAGAGGTGCAGGGGAAATACTTACAAGTGCAAGAACAGCATATGTTGGCAGCGAAGCTCTCCTTGTAATGGACAGAACTGCTTCATGGAACGGTGCGGCAAAGCCGCTGAGTACTGCGACTTTCATTCCGGGAAATGAATACAGCTTCAGCGCAAATGTAACCTATTTTGACGGCGGTGCAACAGACAAATTCTACTTAAAGCTCCAGTATACCGACGCACAGGGCGAAACCCAGTATGCGGCTATTGCGGAGGGTACCGGAATAAAGGGCGAATGGGTACAGCTTTCAAACAAAAATTTCCAGATACCTGCAGGAGCATCTGACCTGCAGCTTTATGTTGAAACTGCTGAAACCACCAACAATTTCTATATTGACGAGGTTATCGGTGCTGTTGCCGGTACAACGATAATCGGTGCCGGAGAGGTGAAGGATATCCTTCCGGGAGATGTAAACTCCGACGGAGTAATAAACGTGTTTGACCTTGTACTTGCAAAAAGGATCGCTGCCGGAAGCTTTGACAGTGCTGCGGCAAAGCTTGCCGCAGACGCCGATCAGAGCGGAACTGCTGATTCGACAGATGTAAAGCTGATATCAGATTTCCTCCTCGGCAGGATCGCTGAATTTCCTGTGGCTGAAAAAGTAATTGATACGGAAGCGTTGGATGCGCTCTTTTCCAATATAACAATTGCGTCCGGCTATAAACAAGAAGGGGAAAACAATCCCCTGTTTACTCAACGTTTCGGTGCAGACCCGGGGGTCATGGAATATAACGGAAGAGTTTATGTGTACACCACTAACGATGTGATAGAATACGACAGCAACGGCGAGGTTACAGAAAATACATATGCTCTGATAGACAAGATCAATTGCATTTCTTCAGATGATATGGTAAATTGGACAGATCACGGTGCAATTCAGGTGGCTGGAGAAAACGGAGCCGCAAAATGGGCGACATGCTCATGGGCTCCGTGTGCTGCCCACAAGACAATAAACGGCAAGGAAAAGTTCTTCCTGTATTTCTGTAACGGCGGAAACGGAGTCAGTGTTCTTACTGCTGACAGTCCTACAGGACCCTGGAGTGATCCTCTCGGAAAAGCCCTTATTACAAGGGACGTTCCGAACTGCAGTGACATTCCATGGCTGTTCGACCCTGCTGTATTTGTAGACGATGACGGAGCGGGATATCTCTGCTTCGGCGGAGGTGTGCCGGAAGGTCAGGAGGCAAGTCCGAAAACTTCAAGAGTTGTAAAGCTTGGAAGTGATATGATAAGTCTTGACGGAACTCCCCAGACTATAGACGCACCATATATCTTTGAAGATTCCGGTATAAACAAGATAGGTGACAAATACTACTATACGTATTGTTCAAACTGGAATACAAGCGGAAACAGCTATGGTCTTACAAGCGGTGCAATTGAATATATGGTAAGCGACAATCCTCTCGGACCATATACCTACGGCGGTGAGCTTTTCAAAAATCAGGGAAATTTCTTCGGCTATTACGGAAATAACCATCACTCAATTGTGGAACTGAACGATCAGCTTTATCTTTTCTATCATTCACGTCCGGTTGAAGGAGCCATGGGCATAACCGGAAATTACAGAAGTCCACAGGCAGACAAAATTAATATCAGCGGTACTTCCCTTCAGGGCGTAACCGGTACAATGACAGGCGTTCCACAGCTTAAAAATATCGACCCGTATCAGAAGGTACAGGCAGAAACGATCTCAGATCAGGCAGGGATAAATGTTAATGGTCTTGGAGATACAGTAATTACTGACGTGGACAGCGGCGACTGGATAAAGATCTCTGGAGCAGATTTCTCTAAAGGTACATCCTCAGTAACAGTCAAAGCATCCTCCATAAACGGCAGTGTAATAAAAATCTGTACAAAAGGGGTTTCGGAGGAGGCGGCAGGATATATTGAAGTTCCGGCTGGCGGAAATCTCTCTGAGATCACTGTTCCTGTGGATAATATTGACGGCATTCAGGATGTGTATTTTGTTTTCAGTGCCCAGACAGAGCTTGACTACTGGTATTTCTCATAAATAAATACAAAATCCTGCTAACCAGTCCATTATGTATTCACAATTCAATAATACTGTCATGGCCGGCTTCAACTGCATATTTATTCTGATTTACAGTACTTGACAAAACATTCCGTATATGTTATAATTTGAAAGTCGCAGGCGGATATTCTGCTGCGGCTTTCTGTGTGTTATTAATATGCGCGGGTGTGGTGAAATTGGCAGACACGCCAGATTTAGGTTCTGGTGCCGAAAGGTGTGCAGGTTCAAGTCCTGTCACCCGTACCAGCCGGGTGACCCCGGCAGGACATATCGGATTCCATTTTATGGAGTCCGATTTTTTGTTGCCCCACCGGATATTTTTGTTTCACCTGTCACCTATTTTGAATGCATCTTATCAGCATTATCTGACTGAACTCATACATTATGTGACGTTTCAGAAGTATCATCCTCGATTTCCATTTCGGGCAGAATAAATTCCTTGTCTGTATTCGTTATGGTGTACACAAAAGGGGCAATGCATTCTGCACTGCCCCTTTTTTTCTCATCACTCAAACTCATGTTCCGGAAGGGTTATATCTCCGGAGTAATCTCCGCTTGTAGTTATGACGTCCTCCGCATCGAATCTGATAATTTCCATTTCTGCTGTTTCGTACTCTTTCATTTTAATTTCCTCCATTATCCAATATAAGCTTCTGCCGCCTTGTTATAATCATACATGGCATTCATAAGGTTCACAATATTTTTATTATACGCAGTTGGGTTATCGAGAATATTTTTCATATATGAAAATGCGCTGTACTTTAAGGTAGTGGTATTTGTTCCGTCTGTCACAGTAAAGCTGTACATTTCATCCAGATTCTGCGGACGGATATTTCTGAGATATACATAGTAATAATCCCCGGACTTTTCGGGTTCAAGTACAGTATTGCCGCACTTGAATGTATACTTTGAAATATCTTCTCCCTGTGCAAGCTGATATTTTACCCTGATTGTTGTATATGCGCCGATCTCCAGTGTCGCACCCTTGACGGAAATTCCGGAAAGGTTACTGCTCAGCTGGTGTTTATACTCGTTGCCGATGGATGCATTTACCGTATAATCAGTTACGTCAGCCGGAAGATTGCCTGTATTATTACCTGTATAAAGCTGAGAGAATGCGCCGAATTTCAGCATTGCATCCGCAAGTGCCC
>JBJEQU010000197.1:0-11999 GCA_051881935.1 Porcipelethomonas sp.
TCCTCTGTATTTTTATTGTAGATGTCAGTGTTTTCACTGTCCAGATGACACATTTTCTCACTTATTGTTTCAAGGAGTATTTCTGCATTTTTCAGTGATGTAAAAATATGCTCGTCATATTCTGCCTTATGACTGTCATGCTCTTCCTCGGCAAGCGAAACATAGTCCATGAGGCGAATGATATTATTCTCATCTTTTCCCTTTGACTCAAGGACTCTGTCCACCCATATTTCCGACTCACCTCCGTTGTAGATGAAAAGATCAGCCTGCTGGATCTTTGCAATATCAGCGGCAGTGGGTTCGTATGAGTGGCTTTCAGCACCGGGCGAAAGCAGAAGTGTGACTTCCGCATTGTCTCCGGCAATCTGCTTGGCAAAATCATACTGAGGGAAGATCGTCGTAACAATACGGAGCTTATCATGACTTTCTGTACCGCATGCCGTAAGGGTAAAAACGGTGACAACACTAATTATAAGGGATAGAATTTTATTTTTCACAATTTTTGCACCTTCCATATAAAACTGTTCTGGAATTATCGATTTTGAAACCGTGACCTGAAAGTATATGTTCACCCAGTGATTTCATGTAATCGCAGTCAATGTGGATGAGCGCACCGCATTCCAGACATTTCAGATGAAAATGCTCGTGGCATTCCTCATTTTCCTCGATGTATTGATAACATGCACTGCTTTTGTCATCAAGGAAATATTTTCGTATGACTCCGCTGCTGACAAGCTTGTCAAGATATCTGTAAACTGTTGCGGTACCGATTTTTTCAGTACTGCTGTTAATATGGTTTACTATTTCAGCTGCCGTAAGATGCCTGTCCTTATTCTCCTTGAATAAATTCAGAATTATTTCCTTCTGACGTGTTTTGTAATCTGTCGGTCTCAAATATATCACCTTTTTTGAAATTAATATTCGTTTTCAATTTTACCACTTTTTCAGAAAAAAGTCAAGAGGGAGAGGCCTTTTTTTACACAGAGCAATTTTTGCAGAAGCATGATTATTCCCGGATAAACTGAAAATACTGTGAAATAAACGCTTTATTTATTGACAAACGGCTGCAATCCTGTTAAAATATAGTATAGGCAGTACTATTTATGCACTTGAAACGGAGTTTTTTATGTTTGGATATATCCGTCCTTTCAAACCTCATATGCGTTTTTTTGAGTACGAGATCTACAGTTCTTTTTACTGCGGACTCTGTAAGAACCTCGGAAAAAATTACGGACAGGTCTTCAGGCTTTTGCTCAGCTACGATTTTACTTTTCTCGGCCTGTTGTATAATGCATATCATTCCAGATGCGGAGAGATAGAAAAACGCAGATGTATTGTCCATCCGTTTAAACGCAGGTCCTGTCTGTGCTGTTCAGACAATCAGGAATATACCTCAGCAGCAGCTGTCATCTCAGTTTACCATAAGATATGCGATGAAATACAGGACAGGGGAGTGCTGACATCACTTTTTTTCAGATTTGTCAGGAAACTGATGAAGAAGGGATATCGCAGGGCGGCTGAAAAATTGCCCCAGGTGGCTGAAACGGTTGAGTACTATATGAAAGCACAGTCGGAAATCGAGCGTGAGAACTGTTCCTCCATCGATCGTGCCTGTGACCCTACCGCAAGGATAATGTCATGTATTGCCGGCAGTATTGCTGATGACAGCACTGACAGGGAGAACCTTTCCGGATTTGGTTATCATCTCGGAAGGTTTATTTACCTTGCTGACGCTCATGATGATATCGAAAAGGACAAAAAAAACGGCAACTACAATCCTCTTCTTCTGAATTTTGACAGGATCGATGAGGCAAAGCGTTTTGCGGTTGAAAATATTAATCTTTCTCTCGGACAGGCTTCCGAATTTTATTCAAGACTTAATATTGTAAAATTCCGTGAAATACTTGATAATGTGGTTTATCTCGGGCTTCCTAATTTCCGGCTCTTCAATAAAAAAGAATTAAATAGGAAAAGGAATGATATAGTCCGGATATAAACAAATGATGTACAGTAAAAGAGTCCCCAAAAAAGGCTGCAAAGTCAGCAGCAGAACGGAGAAAAATTATGACAGATCCATATAAGGTTCTTGGAATTTCACCACAGGCAACAGATGATGAGGTCAAGTCGGCTTACCGCAGACTTTCCCAGCAGTATCATCCCGACCGGCAAAGCGCAGGAGTGATGGAGGATATTGCCAATGAAAAGATGGCAGAAATTAACGCAGCTTATGATGAAATTATGAATATGAGAAGAAGTAATTTCAATCACAATTCCGGGGCCGCACAGCAGACGTATTCCAGATACAGCGAAATAAGATCTCTTATTGAGCATGGAAACTATACATCTGCGGACAATATTCTTGAACAGAACAGAAACGATTCCGATGCGGAATGGAATTTTCTCAAGGCTACGGTCTGCCTTTCAAGGGGCTGGATGAATGACGCTTATACGTATTATGAGAAGGCTGTGAGGATTGAGCCGTCCAACCGTGAATATCAGATGGCATATAATCAGATGAGGAATAAGAGAAACGGACAGATGCAGGGCAATCCATATAATACAGGAAACAGAGTGGATAATACAGCTAATACACTTTGCCAGATCTGTCAGTGTATGATCTGCGCTGACTGTCTCTGTGATTGCATATAATAGTATGAATAATCTTAGTTACAGGGTCGCCCTTGGCGGAGTTATTTCGTCTCTCTGCCTGCTTGCGATGTTTATGACCGGTGTGGCACCCTTTCTGTATCTTACTCTTCCCATGATTGCGGGGGCGTTAATTACAATAATTGTTGTAGAGGTAAACGCTTCCTGGGCATTTGTCACTTATCTTGCTGTAAGCTTTTTGTCAATTTTTGTTACATTTGATAAGGAAGCGGCATTGATTTTCGTTCTGTTTTTCGGGCATTATCCAATTATAAAGAATAAGCTGGAGAAAATTCCCCTGAAGCTTGTCCAGTGGGTTGCGAAAGTCGCTATATTTAATGTTTGTATTGTTGCGGATTATCAGCTTACTATTCATCTTCTTGGTATAAGTGATTTAATGGATGATTTTGCTGCATTTGGAAAGTATGGAATATATATCCTGTGGATTTTTTCAAATCTTTTCTTTTTACTCTATGATTATGTTCTGAGCGGATGTGTTGACATGTACCTGAAGCACCTCAAGCCTAAAATATATGGAAATAACAAGAAAACCAGACAGTAAGTTCATTGCTGCCTGGTTTTGTTTATTGTATGAGAGATAAATAATAAGGAAATACCGCATGGGGTGACCCATGCGGTACTGTCTTATCTTTTGTGAACAATTTTTTCGGCTTCACGGAAAGAATCCCCAAGACCATCGATCATGGGAATAATTTCATTTATTATTCCTGTATCCATTTTTATTTTTGCCTTTACGATCATTCTGACAAAGTAATCATATAATGAAGAAAGATTTGCTGAAATTTCAACATTCCTGTCAAGAGAGGCATCAAGATAATTTATGATCCTCTGCGCCTTATAAAGCTGTTCTTCTGCTTTGGAATTTTCTCCGTTTTCTATATAATATACAGCTGTGTTAAGCCTTTTGGAGCACCCTTCAAAAAGCTGTACAACAAGCTCACCCTGAGTCATTGTCATGATTGATTGTTTTTTATACTGCTGATATGGATTTTCTGCAGGCATGTTCTACCTCCTGTGTATCGTGTATTACATTACAACGATAATTTACATTTTTACCGGGGAGGAATACACCTCCCACGATAAAATTTAAAGCTGCAAGCAGCGATTTGTCTGCTGAATAGTGCGGATTGTCACATTATTGAGATCAGCCAAGGTACTGAGCGAAATAGTCACTCTGAGAGTTCATTTTTGAAAGTGCTTCTTCCATTGCGTTAAACTGATTCCAGTAGCGTTCTTTCCTTGATTCATAAATTCTGTTAAGACTTTCGAGCTTCTCAGCTATAGCATCAAGCTGATCCTTAATGTTGTTGTCTGTTTCAGTAGCCTTTCCCTTAACTCCGGCAATTGTAACGAGGGCACCCGGACTTGCAGAGCTTGTATTAGCAGCCTTTGTGCATGCAGTGTTGAGTCTTGTTGCAAGACCGTTTTCACCTACGAAAAGCTTTTTAACCTCATCAGCATTAGTCTGAAGCGCATTTCTGAGCTGGTCTTCATCAATGGAAAGCTTGCCGTAATCAGACCACTGAGAGCTTGAATTAATTCCTATGCTTGAGAGAATCAGGCTTGAGTCACCCTTTGTGTACATTGCAGTACGCATTTCACTAAGGAACGATGAAATATCCTTATCGTTTCTGAGGAGACCTTCCTTGGATTTTTCCTCCCAGAGCTCAATTTCCTTTTCTGTCATTTCCTTTTTCTGAGCATCTGTAAGAGGTGCATAATCCTTATACGAAGCATCCTCATGGATATATCCGTTCAGCTTTTCAATAAGCTGATTATAATCCTCAACAAAGGATTTAAGAGTGTCTACTATCTTATCAATATCTCTTGAAGTTGAAACTTCAGCTTTATTTTCAACTGCTCCGTCAGCCACTTTAATTGTGCCGTCGCTGTTTTCTGCAAATGTTCCATCGGCATTCAGTGCATAGCTGCCGGTAGTGGATTTAAGGGTTATTGACATGCCGTTGTATGTGAAATCATTGGTGGCACGTTCAAAAGTCGACCCGTTAATATTTACAACAGCATTTTTACCAGCGGTAACAGAAGACTGGTCGAGAGAACCGGAGCCGTCAATACTAAATCCCAGCTTTTCAAACAGTCCCTCATCATCTCCGGTCAGAGTGATTCCATAACCTTCACCGGTTGAAGTCGAGGTCATCTTAAATTTATCACTGAGGTCATCATAGGTAATATTTACACCGGCGCTACTTGTGTTGATTTTGTTCATTATTGAGTATATCGAATCAGTCGATTTATATTCAATATCAACACCGTTGAGATTAAATGAATATGTTGCATCAGTATCGTCTGGATCGCCAACACCGAGCTTTCCGACAGTGTCAGTTCTCAGCAGCTGATTGGATAAAACCGTCGTGCCTTTGCTGAATCCTATGGCTTCGAGTGTATCGGCATTTGCGGATACAGAAAGCTGTCTGCCGGTACCCTGTACGGAGATCTCCCAGCCGTTTGCACCTTCTGTAAACTGAACGGTAGTACCAAAGGCTTTCTGAACCTTGCCAGCCAGGTCAGCCATGCTTTCGCCTTCTGCAATAGAAAATGATTTTTTAACGCCGTCAAGGGTAATGTCAACTGTTCCGTTTACATTTCCTGTCTTAGCAAAATTTTCATTGAAGCCTGAGGTCTTGAGTTCAAATTTATCAGCGATCTCATTGCCGTCCTCATCTTTTGCTGCAGCAGCCTTTACGGTTCCGCTGAGACCGAGGATAGCCATACCTGCTGTTGAACCGGATATTTCAAAGCCTTCTGAACCTGAGAATACAAAGGTTCTCGCAACATTTGCAGAGGTTTTTACATCGCCGGTATACTCTGTGTCATCAGCATTGTAATACCTGACTTCAAGCGCATTTCCGTTTTCATCAGTATAGGAAGCTTTCGTGTCAGATATTACTGTGCCGGTATATTCCGTATCGTCAGCGGAATAATATTTTCCTTCATCCTTATTGTATGTAAGCGTGTTTCCGTCTTCGTCTTTATATGTGGTAGTGGTTTCTATTTTAACATTTCCTGTATATTCATCTCCGCCTGCTGTGAAGAGCTTCTGTTTAAGAGCATTTCCGTCAGCGTCTGTGCAGGAAACTGAGTCGGTATAGGAAACAATGTCTCTGCCTGCTGCATTGTTGATCCTTTCGCAGACATCATCACCTGTAACGCCTTTAAGGTCAACAGAGAATTCATCTCCACTGTCGAGCTTTATCTTAATTGAGCGGTCGTATTCAAAATTATCAGCCTTTGCAGATGACGTTTCAATCTTGCCTGTTCCCACCTTTGAGGATGTCACAGAAGTACTTGTGGCAAGTCTTGCAACCTGCATGCTGAAGCTGCTGTCAATGGCGTTGCTTTTGGCTGAAACGGATACAGCTGAAGAGGTGGAAGATACCTGCGCAGAATTGAAAAAAGATTCAAGCCTGATACATGAACTTGAGGTCAGATTAAAATATTTTGACTGAAAGTCATTTATATCAGTAATAACGCTTCTGTAAATCTCCTGCTTCCATTCAAGCTGCTGCTTTGCCTGATTCTGCTTATCAATTTTAGACTGTATGTTTGAAAGCATACTTTCAACGACACTGTCAGTATCGATTCCTGATACTAAGCCTGAAACTCCATTGCTGCTGTATGCGGCATTTGAATATGAAGTTGTGCTGTCACTTGTACTGCTTATACCCATAGTAAATACCTCCTTGGATTTTAAATAACACATTCCAATAATTTGCCTTCAATATACATATCGGCAGAATTTTGAAAATATAAAGTCAGATTTTCCTTTTATTTTCGGGGAAATAAATATTTTTTCCCTGAGTTAAGCCGGCAGAGTAAAATTTTGCTGCTTTGGCAACCTGTCCGGCATTATTCTCCTTTATTTTCTGGAGAAGGGAATCCCTGGTTATCTGAATCCTTTCGATTATCTGCTGATCCATGCTGTGTGCTCTTGCAGCGAAGGCATTAAACTGCTGCCTGAGATCAAAAACCTCCTTCAGATCATCCGTCAGACTATCCCTGTCGCACAGATTTTTGAATGCGAGCATCTGCGGTGAATTTTCGGGGCACAGAACCAGGATTTCTTTTGTGACCCTGTCGATTTTGCGGATAATTTCCTCCCTTTCATCCACAAGAAATTTGATCCGGTCGATGTCACATTCAAGGAGTGAACGTGCAGCGGATTCATAACGCTGGATGAGTTTTAAAAGTTTTTTTTGAAATTCAATAATTTTTTCTGATTTTTCCATAAAATCTCTTTCTGCAAATTGCAATTTTAAAAAAAATATGTTATAATTAGAAACGGTTGTAAAAAAATATGAAAAAGGAGTAAGAACTTTATGTTTCCTTCAAACTGTAAAGCTGTTTTAAAGACAATGGATGATAATATAGTTGAATATGGACAGGCAAATATTTCGCTTAAAGAAAAATATGTCGAATTTACTTCACAGTTTGTTCCGCTGCTCAAAATTGATACAGAAGCAAAAATCATATGCCTTGAGGGTTCTGCTTCAACGCACATTATAACCGGAACGGTGTTCCTTTCATCAAAAAATCTTCTGAGACTTATTAATATTAAATGTACCCTCATTCCCGGAGCTGAAAATGTTCTCGAAACCCCGACATTTCTCAGGGCTAAAATATACAAACCGGTAGTTAAAAAGGGCGTTTTTTCAAAAAGTAAAATAGTACATAAATGGGATGAGTGTACGGTAATTTCCCTTTCTCTCCATCAGATTGCAATCCGTGCGTCAAGAATCATGTGTGAATATGAGGATCAGCTGAAAATAAGAATAGGCAGTCCGGTTTTTTCAAAGGAAACTGAGATCAGTCTACAGCTTGCACAAAATGGTCTGATGTTCGGGAAAAATTCAAAATATACCTATAAGATCATAAAGCTTCGTGAAAAGGAACAGGAAGAGCTTGCCGATTTTATAAAGCTCGGAAGTCTTGAGCTTATAAAGTATCTCCATTGAATTATCATTTTGCCGTTATTTTAGATCCAATGCGTTGATTTTTCAGCGCATTGTTTTATTTTTTCAGGTCAGACAGCATATCATGGAGTTTTGCCGGAGTCATGGCAGCAGAAGATGCTACATTACTCTCGACAGTCTGACGCAGCTCTTTTCTCAGCACCTTTACATTTTTAGGAGCCTCGATTCCGAGCTTTACCTTATCACCATTTATTTCAATTATTTTAACTTCTATCTCATCATTGATGAGAAGAGTTTCGCCGGTTTTTCTTGATAAAATGAGCATTATTCATCCTCCTTTTCAGGCTGGAAAAGGTTATACCTTACAGGGAAACGTTCCTCCAGAATAAGCTGCATAGCCTTATGTGTATCAAGATTTATAATAACCGGACTTTTCAGGTTTACTGTGCTGTCTTTTATATTTTCGGTTACTACCATCATTATCCAGTATTCATAAGTGCCCTTACCCAATACCTTTTCTGCTTCTTTCTTGAAATCCGGTTTATAGTCGGGGACAAGTGCGGGGTTTGCTGCAATAAAGCAAAGACCAGGCTCTTCAGTCGACTGGAGCCAGACATATTCGCCGTTAAGTTCATCGTCATACAGCATAATAAAATTACTGTATTCTTCAAATCCGAAAATTTTTTCTTCAAATGTAATTATATCGTTTTTTGTAATTTCAACTTCTCCGAAGTCTCTTGTCTGTATTTTCATTTTAACTCCACCTTAAAACTCAGGGCTGTTCAAATCAGAGTATTATTTGAACAGCCCCATATTTTTAATCCTATTCCTTGTAATCCGGATCAGAACTTGGCGGAACGTACTGATATCCGCCGATATATTCAATCTCAACATCAGCAAGCTGTTCAATTTCAAGCGTTATGCTGCTTGGTATAAACTCCATTTCCTGGGCAGCTTTCTGCCAGTCTGTAGTAACCTCACTTCTCTGAACACTATGCTTGATCGTTGCCGGTTCCCAGGACATATCGATCTTCTCAGTCGGAATACGCCCTATTGTTGACTCTATAGTGATATTTTCCAGTGATTTCTCACGCATAAGCTGTGCAACCGTAATGCCGTTCGCATGCCCGTTAGCCATTTTATTACCCATCTGGACATACTCGGAGGTAACGCGGTTTGCAGTCTGCTGAGTTTTAGCCGGTGCTTCACGTCCGATATCAGCAATAGTCTTCATTCCCATGCTTCTGCGCATGTTACTGGAATCCATCCTGACCTGAATCGGGTGAGTCTCATTCTCAATTTTCAGCGGAGTTGAATCAAGCTTCAGATCAGCCGGTTCAATTTCTGGAACTGTAATACTTGCGTTCCTGACGTCAATATTATACTTAATAGGAATTGTTTTGATTTTTAACAGCTGCATAATAACACCTCCTAAAAAATATCAGAAAAAATTACTGTACATAATTCATAAGAGACTGCGGGAGAACCTTTGAACCGTACTGCAATGTAAGCAGCCACGAGTATTCCATACTCTTGTTGTTTATAAGTTCATCCGTTTCCTGGATATACTCAACGTCGTTCTGAATCTCTGTCAGCACATATTCCTCATCCTCAAGACGGGTCGTGTGCCTGTCAAGATAGTTTGTTCTTATTCCTATATCTGAAATTTCCGTAATAAGACCATCCAGGGTTTTCTTCAGGTGATCATTAAGTCCGGAAAGCTTGTCAAAATCCTCATTTCTCAGGCATTCTGCCATCTCATCGATAAGCTCGTAGGCGTTGTTTGGAGCTTCGATAGTCTGCGTACTGCCGTCGGTACACTGATATGTTATCTGTGAGGTGCCAAATCCGAGGCAGTCAAGACCGGAAACAGACATATCAAAGGCAGTTCTCGGATCAACCTGACCATTTTTTATAGACATATTTATGCCGACATCAATGTATATACTGCTGCTGTAAGGCACTTCCGTAGTACCGGAAAAGAACTTTCCGTCTATTTCCTGAATATCGTTTACCTTGACGCCGTTATAAGTAAGCTCTCCGTTTTCAATTGCAAACGGAGCACTTGTATTATTTGTACCGCCAAGTATATATGAGTTATTGTATTTGCAGTTGGCGAATTCGACGATCTGATTTTTAATTGCATCAAAGTCGCAGGCAAAAATATCAGCTTCAGAAGCCTTAGGAGAATTGAGTGCCTCAATGGTTTCTGCGTAGACGTTGGTCAGAATGTCCTTTATCGATGTAAGATTGCTTTCAGCGACTGTAAGACTTTCGCCGGCTTTTTTTACATTTTCCTGGATCTGCTCATTTTTGTATACCTGGGTACGTATATTCAGTGCTCTTGTACCGTCGGAAACGTTCTCGGACATCTTGCTGAACTTTCTTCCTGTAGTGAGTCTGTTACCGGACTGATTATACAGCTCAAGGGAATTATTGAGGTTACCCAGATAATTTCTCGTCATATAATTATTTGTAATTCTCATTCATATACCTCCGTGGTTTAAACAGCTGTCTTGTTTATGATAACATCAAGGAGATCATCCATAACCGTCATCATTCTTGCTGCTGCCTGGAACGAACGGTTGTATGTCATCATATTTACCGTTTCTTCACTTTCGCTTACACCCGAAATTGAATCCCTGCTGTCCATTATTTCATTGAGCATTGTCTGGGATGTTTTATAGCGTCCCTGAACATAGCTGTTGTCGCTTCCAAGAGTACCTGTATAGTCCGCAACGAATTCCTGGAATGTACCGGTGAAGCTGTCGCTTGCGGAAGTAAATGTCTGATCCTCCGCTGTAAGCTTATTTATCAGGCTGAGGATGTGAGTATTATCATTGCTTCCGTCCTTATTCAACAGGTAGGAAGAATCATTTGACAGCTCAGAAGTTATGTTTATATTCTTTGCTGTCACGAGAATGTTAGGGTAGACCTCATAGCCGTTGGCAGTCTCCACGGTCCCTCCGACAAGTTTTTTATATGAAAGAACGTTTCCGTTACTATCATATGTTTCAGGGAAGCTGTTGTTGAGAACCTCCGTAAGGCACTGTGCAAAAGCGTTAAGCTTATCCTGATAATATAAGAATCCGTTAGTTGTTGACTCATTTGAGTTCTGTACACCGATTCCACGGCCGTTAATTATATCCACAGCCGCCTTGAAGATACCGACATCATTTGCAGCATCTGAACCGTCGCTCTTCCAGTTGAGCTGAACAGTGCCGTTTGTGTTCTCCTGATAGTTGATAGCGTCATACTCGTTATCCCATACACATTTATGGCCATTAAGCTGTACTGTAACGGTTCCGTCCGACTGTTCCTCAACGAAAACCTTGCCGTATTCGGAGAGCTTGTCAATAAGGAGATTTCTTTGGTCCTTCAATTCGTTCGGACCGAAATCGGTGTTATAATTGCATGTGTTCATGGAGCGTCTGATACTGTCGTTGAGCTTGGCAATATCTGTCAGGATGTCGTTTACGTCATCAGCCTTTATCTGAATCTCCGCCTTGTAGCGATTGGAAGCATCTGTAAGACCGTCAGACAGCCTGTTAAGGGTCTGGGTAACATTTGAAACTGCATTTGCGAAAACGTTTGCATCCGTTTCAGAGCTTGCGTTATAGGAAAAATCCTGCAGCGCCGTGTACATGCTCTTTATTGCAAAGCTGAGCCCGTATCCGTTGCCGTCATCGCCCACCTCAAGCTCCTGCATGATCGATTCGATCTCTGTGAGCATTGTCGACTGCTGGTTAAAATATCCAGAATTGGCGGCTTCCTCTCTGTAGGCTTTATCTATTCTTTCGTCACGAAGCTGTGCGACACCGTTTACATATGTACCCATACCTGCAAGGGAAACCAGATCAGGCTTCAGCCTTGAATAATACCCTGCGACAGTCTGAGAGGTCTGGTCAACTCTCTGTCTTGTATATCCCTCTGTGTTTATATTCGTAAGGTTGTTACCAACTATATCAAGAGCTTTCTGGCTTGCAAAAACTCCTGTCTTTGCAGCCTCAAATCCTAAAAACGTCGGTCTGCTCAATTCCTTTACCTCCTAAAAAAATAACTTTAGATCTTTGTGTTGAGAATTCCCATATTTTTCCTGATAGTGGGAATACCCTTTGCGTTGTAGCACTTTGCATCCGTTACATTCTGCGGCATAGCGTCCTCAATAATCTTGAGATTCATTTGTGCTACCTGAAGGGCGGTCTTGTTTGCGTGCTTTACATTGTCAATTGCGGTCTTGAACCGCACAGACAGCTTGTTAAGAAGCTCCTTTTCATCTGGATCTGAGCATTTTTCAATAATCTCACGGAGGGTGAGTCCGCCGATGCCGAGCTGATCCTGAAGCTTTTCACGCTCTTTTTCAAAGTGTTCGGTTTTTTTGATTGTTGACTGATGTTCATT
>JBJEQU010000198.1:0-2707 GCA_051881935.1 Porcipelethomonas sp.
AAACCTGCCCTTAAAATGGCAGGTCTATCCGTTTATGGTATGCTCTTCCGCTATTATACATTATTCTACAGAATATGTCAATAATATCACATCCCGGATTTTATTACTGTGTAAAATTAATTTCACCGGTTGACATATCCGGATATCCGGTGTATAATAATAGAAAGAGAGCATACCGACAGACGGTCGCTCCCACAGTTATGATTTACGAATAAACCGCAAGTTTGGCAGACTGGGCGGTTTATTTTTTTATGTTCTTAATTACCTCGTTAAGAGTAACAAGAAGCACGATAGTCAGAACTAAAAAAGTAAGTTCCATTACTATCACCTCCCAGCCAGCTTATTTCGCCTGCCCTTTCGGGGACGATAAGTAAGTTTATGGCATAAGGAGGGAACAACCGCCTATCCGTTTATGGTATGCTCTTCCGTTATTATACATTATTTTACAGAATATGTCAATAATATCATATCCCGGATTCTATTACTGTGAAAAATTAATTTCACCGGTTGACAAATTGGTAAAAATCCAATATAATTATATTGTGAGCGGACTATACGGCAGCGGAAACGTTTTAGTTTACGAGGAAAGTCCGAGCATCACAGAGCAGGATAACTGATAACGTCAGCCGGAGGTGACTCCAGGGCCAGTGCAACAGAAATATACCGCTCATTTTTTGAGTAAGGGTGGAAAGGCGAGGTAAGAGCTCACCGGAGTGCAGGAGACTGTACTGCCATGTAAACCCTATCCGATGCAACGCCTATTGGTACTGTTATATCAACATTTGCTCGATGGATATAATGGTAATGGCGGCTTGAGCCTGCGGGCAACCGCAGGCCTAGATAAATTGCCGTACACGACAGAACCCGGCTTATCGGTCCGGTCACAATAAAAAACCTGAGATCAAATTCTCAGGTTTTTTATTTTTTATATGCGAAAAAACACTGTTTCCTTAGTACATATTGTACATATCAAAATCACTTTGCTGTTTTTTCTTTTTATCGTGGTGATGTATCACACAAATTGAAATTATGAGTCCGATAATATATGCAGCAGATGCGGCAGCCAGCGGAACAAATACTACAAGAAATTCATCTGCATTGTCTGATATGTCAGTTTTCGTGACCCGGCTGTCGAATAACGAATCACCGGAACTGTTTTTATCCGAGGAGTTGTAAACAGAAGCCGCAGTATAATCCGGATCAATTTCACCGTTATCAAAGTAGTATTCCAGCTGATATGCGATCTCTGCAAGACTGTCCTCGTCAAAGATCGTAGAAAGCCCGCATTCCTCAGCCGCCTCAAGATAAGGGACATAAGTCGGACAGTCGGCAATATCCTCATAAATTCCCCTGGCTTCTTCAAAATCATCCATGGAGATAAGCCACAGATCCAGAACAGAAACTGCGGAAGTAGCATAGGTAATGTAGTACATCGGGGCATCGTAATTATGGCTTATCTCGACCCAGTCATAGGAATACGGATCATCCGGTGCAAACTCTGCTCCGTACTCGTCGCAAAGCCTTGAATATTCGTCGTTAAGTTCCTCAAGGGTGCAGTCAGGGTTCATATATGCATATCTCTGAAATTCATCGAACAGGCAGCCCTGAATAATAGAATCAATCATATCGAAGAGGGCGTACTGCGTAAACGCCTCCCCTTCTTTTTCTCCTAAAAGTGAATTATCATATTCTGTAAACATTATTTCCATTCCCTGAGACTGCATCTCACTTGTATCAAGAGATGACCCCATATCACTATAAGCAGCAGATATGGGATTCAGATATTCTGCGTTTGAATGACCGAATTCATGTATAACCGTAAAAATATCTGTGAAATCGTCAGCCGGCGAAATAAACATAAAGGGTACAGAATAATCATATAAGGAGCATGTAAACGAATCGAAGGACTTATTTTCTGACTCACTGATATCATATAGGTGATGAGCTTTCATGTGGTTGAAGTTTTCAGCATATTCCGTATTAAACTGAGATAAAAACCTTCCGGCAATGCTCATGGCCTCACTAGCTGATATATCCATTTCAGCAAGTCCGGAACGCACAAGCGAGGAAAAGCTCTTATCCTGTGCATAATACTGCAGATCCCGGAAATTTTCTTTTACCAGATCATAAATTTTTTCGGTATCCTCAAATGAATAATCCCTTATATAGATATTTTTATAGGCGTATTCAGCATAGTTATCATAGCCGTAAAGCTCTGCCACCTGATTGCGTTTGCCGACAAGTTCCAGATAGATACCGCCGAGAGCCTTATTGCGCTTTTCATAAATAAGCTCTGCGATTTTCTTTGTGTCCTCATCATTATCAGGCATGTAGTTTATAAGATCATCCGCAGTCCAGCTTTCGCCGTTATATTCAACTGAAAACTCCTCATTGGTATACCCGTAATACTCATATACAAGATCATCAATTTCCATGAGCAGTCTGCTTGCTTCATCATTCAATTCGTCCATTCCCTCAGCATCATCGCCATAGGAATACAGAAACACCGCATCATACCCTGCTACATCATGGAGCGTATCCTCAAATCCGGCACTGCACAGATCCGCTATAACAGAGGTCAGAGTCTGGCAACAGTCTATTTCATCCTCTCTCATATCCTGAAGCTTATCGCTCAGTGCATCGTCAGAAAGATCAAGCTGAAACTCAATGTCATACACGTTATACACCGTCTCAAGATGAGAATATT
>JBJEQU010000199.1:0-11677 GCA_051881935.1 Porcipelethomonas sp.
ACTCTCTGAGCATGACCGCAGAAGCAATGCATGAAATGACCAGCAAAGACGCTGTAATCGCAAAACCAAACGGGAACTTCTTTTTCAACAGGTTCACCTCCGAAAAAAATAATCTGTCAGATCTCCATGATGATAGGCAAGATCATCGGGCTGCGCTTCGTCTTTTCGTAAATGTAGTCGGAAAGATCGTCACGCATACGTGTTTTCAGGTAATTCCATTCCCTGAAATCCTGTGCTGAACAGGAGTCAAGGGTATGACCCAGAACCGCTTTTGCGCTGTCTATAAGTTCCTCGGATTCCCTTACATAGACAAACCCTCTTGAAATAATATCCGGTCCCGAAACTACAGTATTGGAAGCCTTTTCGATGCCGACAACAACTATAATAAGTCCGTCCTGGGCAAGGTGCCTTCTGTCACGGAGAACGATTGACCCTACATCTCCTACTCCGAGTCCGTCAACAAGAACCTTGCCTGCCGGGACCTGAGATACAACGTTGATCTTTGTTCCGTCTGTTTCTATAACATTTCCGATTTCGCCAATGATGATATTTTCCTCCGGCATGCCCAGCTCCCTTGCAAGGTCGGCATGCTTTTTGAGATGCTTGTATTCACCATGGACCGGAATGAAAAATTTAGGCTTTGTAAGTGCCTGAATGAGTTTGAGTTCCTCACGGCACGCATGACCCGAAACATGGACTTCATACATTGCCTCATAGACCACCTCTGCGCCGGACTTCATAAGTTCATTTACGACCTTGGTGACAAACTTTTCATTGCCCGGAATAGGAGTAGCAGAGATGATTATGAAATCCATAGGGGTTATATTTACTTTTTTATGGTCGTTCATCGCCATTCTCGTAAGAGCAGACATAGGCTCGCCCTGACTGCCCGTAGTAATAAGGACTATTTCCGACGCCCCATAGCGGTTCATCATATCAATGTCAATGAGAACCCCCTTGGGGACATCAAGATACCCCAGCTCAATGGCAGTAGTAATGACATTTATCATGCTGCGGCCGAATACTGCCACCTTTCTCCCGTAACGGGAAGCGCAGTTTATTATCTGCTGTATTCTATGAATGTTGGAGGAAAATGTTGCGATGATAATTCGCTTTCCTTCGCCCTTTGCAAAGAGCTTTTCAAAGGATTCGCCGACCGTTCTCTCCGACTGGGTATATCCCGGTCTCTCTGCATTGGTAGAGTCTGCCATAAGCGCAAGAACTCCCCTGCTGCCAAGCTCCCCGAAACGTGCAAGATCGATAATTTCGCCGTTTATAGGGCTGTAGTCAACCTTGAAGTCACCGGTGTGGACGATTATTCCGGCGGGAGTATGAATAGCCATTCCCACTGCATCCGGAATAGAGTGATTTACCTTTATAAACTCAACTGCCATGCAGCCCATCTTTATAGTTTTTCTCGGTGCGGTGACGACAAGATTTGCCTTGCCGGAAAGTCCGTGCTCTTTAAGCTTGCCGTCAACAAGAGCAAGAGTAAGCT
Organism: Porcipelethomonas sp.; assembly: GCA_051881935.1. Classification (GTDB taxonomy): domain Bacteria; phylum Bacillota; class Clostridia; order Oscillospirales; family Ruminococcaceae; genus Porcipelethomonas. The sequence goes on from JBJEQU010000199.1 coordinate 1,499, forward strand.
TTGTACCATAAACCGGCACATTTATCTTCTTGAGGAGATATGCAAGTCCGCCGATGTGATCCTCGTGACCGTGGGTAAGGACAATACCCCTGATCTTATCCCTGTTTTTCTCAACATAAGTAAAATCAGGTATTACTATATCAACTCCCGGCATTTCCGAATCCGGGAATGCAAGACCGCAGTCGATAATAAACATATCATTCGAGCATTCGATAACGGTCATGTTCTTGCCGATCTCATTAAGTCCCCCCAGCGGAATGATCTTGACCGGAGTCCTTCTCTGTTCCCGATAGTCCTTTTTCTGTCTCGGAACAAGACTCGTCTTTACCGGCGGACTGTTTTTGGTTCCTCCGTGGTTATCAGCGAAATTTCTTTCACCCCTTCTGAAAAATCTCTTCTTGTTGTCCTGTGATGATCTTGTCTGATTATTTTCCAATTTTTTACCTCACTTTTCTTTCTTCCCTGACCATCCGGAAAAGCGTCCGGCACAAGCAGATAGTGCAGATCCGTTTCCTCACCAATAATCTTGCAATAACAATACGATCCTGCCAACAAATATTCATATATCCATAAAGCCCCGGCAAAATAACCTGCTGATAAAAATTATTTATCCCGTCTGCGGCAGAAATGAATTCCAGCCAGCCGGAAGCTTCCTTTGCAAAAGATAACTGTAAAGTATAAAAATGCAGCGATCCAATACAATAATAAAAATAAAAGCCAATCACGCAATGTGAAGAATACAAAACAGGAATATTCCTGTTCACGGTACAGCGAAACCGCACATAAATTAAAACTGCCGGAATAATTTCCGCTGTATCCGGATAGCCCGACAAAGCTGTACAGGCTCATGTCCGTTCAAAAAACAGCGCCCGACAGCCAGGTCTTATGTATGTCGTTTTCGTCCCAGATCCGAACGGGACTTTCAGCGACAGCGAACATATTCAGAATTGCACACAGCTTCCGGTAATATTATCTGAGCTTTACCGTTTTTCCGGAACACAATGCCGAAATCAGAAATTCACTGTCTGATATATAAACAGGCATTTCCTCATGCCTAATATCCAAAAAAATCACAGTCCGGCAGGAGAAAAAACTCCCCTGCCGCACAATACTCTGCCTTAAATAAAATGGGAATCAACAACCCCACGGCAGAAATTTACGTAAAAATACACATCTTAATTATACGCAAACCGCACAAAAAAGTCAAGTGAAATTTCAGACATAAAACCCATTTATACCCCCGATTAACGCCGAATTTTTCTTTTTCGGCGGTTTGCACAGAAATTATCCTAAATGGGCTTTTTTACAATATAATTTTCAGTTGAAAACACTATTTAACGCTTACAGATTTCAATTTTTCCGCTGCACCGGCACAAAGCTCTGCCGCCGCCTCCATTGAACGGCTTTCAGCGCTGAGCCACAGTCCGCCGCCGGACAGAGAACGCTGCACTACGATCCTGCTGTTATTTTTAACAAAAACAGCACCGTCCGGGGTAGTTCGTTCTGTGAAATTTCTGAAAAAGCTGTCTGTTTTCTCCTTTTCAAGTTCAATAAATTTTCTTGACTGATAAAACTGCGGTATTCTCTTCCTGATATTCACGAGATCCGTTTTTTCCTCTGTTATGATCCTTATGGCATTTGCCGCAAGATATAGTCCGTCAAGGGTGAATTTCTGCCGCAGTGCAAGCTCTCTTGCGTACCTGTCGGCTTCACCGTCGGAGGAATTATAATATCTGTAAGCCTTTCTGCCGTAATCTTCTGCAAATTTGTCTGCCGTATGAGGAAAGCTGAAGGGGACCGCTATATCATTTCCCTGTTCCAGCTGTTCAAGGCAGCAGATAAAAATAAGCTCCTCCATAGAAACAAATCCGCTTTCTTCTGAGTACACCGAGCTTTTTGTTCCGTCGCTGCTCAGTGATATCACGATCTCTTCCCCTTCTGTGCCGGAAAAATGCAGCTTCTGTCCGCCGCTGCCTGAACAGCTGACAAAGACAGAATAGGGGCACCTATCCGGAAAAAGCTTTTTTATTTTATCTCTGTAAACCGTTCTCAGTCCCCGGCAATCGATTATTCCCCCTTCATTCTGCATTTTTTCATTCTGCATACTGGAAAGCTGGCAGGAAAGTTTATCTTTTTCATCCGCTGTAAGCATTATACCGCCCATTGAACGAACATCGATTTTCATAAGAGGATCATCTGTAATGTAAAGACACATTTCACATCCGGTCATCTCTGATGCAAAAAACAGTTCTGTTTCAAGACATTCACCAAGCCATACAGCATCTGCACCGCCGGAGATTATTCCGGAGATCAGAGCATATTCAGCCGCTCTGCTGCCTGTTCCCTTTCCGACTGCGATTTTTCCGGCGCAGCCTGACGCCGCAAGTCCCACTGCTGCTGCCTGCTGAGCAGAACCGGGATTTCCGAAAATTCTGTTATCAACCAGTTCAATATTCATTTTTACCGTCCTCCGTGAAATATTCCATTCATAACTGTATTAGAAATATTGTCACAATAATGCCGTGATTATTCAGAAAGATGTAAAAAAGATTTTTAAACATTTTATTCCATTTTAATTTTTTTACGCAGGATTATAAGTCCGGCAAGATTGGGAAATGCCATAAGACCGTTGAAAACATCCGAAATTGTCCAGACAGTTTCCAGCCTTGCATAGGCACCGATTATTACACAGAAGGTAAATATCACACGAAAAAACGGTACTCCGCTTTTTCCGAATATATATTTTACACAGCATTCTCCGCAGAAAAACCAGCTGATAAGGGTCGCAAAGGCAAAAAGCAGAATTGCGGCTGCGGTAAAATACGGTGAGAGATCCCCCATAACATCCCCGAAGGTTCTGGAAATAAGAACTGCCCCATTTTCTCCGGAGGACATGCTGCCGCTTGTCAGCACTGCAAGTGCAGTTACAGTGCAGCACACTATTGTATCTGCAAATACCTCGAAAACCGCCCATTTTCCCTGCTGGCTGGGGCTTACATTCTCTGCCGCTGAATGCAGAAGGGAAGAGCTTCCAAGTCCGGCTTCGTTCGAAAAAACACCCCTGCGCAGTCCGGTATTGATGCTTCTCTTTATTATCTCTCCGCTTATCCCGCCGCCTATTGCATTTATCCCGAAGGCACCTTTGAAAATATCTGACATTACGCCGGGAAGTTTATCGTAATTTTTAATGATAATTACAACCGCTGTCACTATGTATACAACCGACAAAACAGGAATAAGTATCTGGGATACCTTTCCGATCCTTTTTATTCCTCCTGAGATTATTACAAATGTAATAACTGCCGCTATAATACCCGTGTATATTGCCGGAACGCCGAAAGCGTCATCAAGGGCGCAGGATATGGAGTTTATCTGCGTCATATTTCCCATGCCGAGGGATGCAAGAGAACAGAATATACAAAACAGAACCGCAAGATATTTTTTCCCTGCCCCGAATTCAAGGTATGCCGGTGCCCCTCCGACAGTTTCACCGTTTCTGCGCCGCCTGTAAACTGTTCCGAGATAATTTTCAGCATATACAAGCCCCATTCCCAGTATTGCCGAGACCCACATCCAGAAAACTGCTCCGGCTCCCCCTATTGTAAGTGCCGACGCTACCCCGACAATATTTCCAGTCCCCATTGTTGCAGCAAGTGCCGTTGAAAGCGTCTGAAATTGCGAAATACCGGTTTGCCCGCTTTTTCGTGTGTTTTTATCTCTGAACAGAGAAAAAAGTGTTGTTTTTAAGATCTGCGGAAATTTCAGAACCTGAAAAAATCTGAGACGTATGCTTATAAGCAGACCTGTTCCCAGAAGAAGAATCAGAAGGAAATCACTCCACACAATCTTATTTATCAGTTCTGCCATTTTTTCACCCTCAAATTCAATATTTAAAATAATAAATATACAGCCTGCTCTTGAATTTACCTATTGTTTTATGTTATAATATTATTTATAAATTTCGTGTGCATTTTATAAGGAGAAACTATGAAAACATACACCGCTGACAAGACCTGTCTTAATATGCTCAGAATAATCATTCTGTCGGCAACGGTTATTGTTATATCCGTTACTGCCTATTTTCTCGCCTTTATTCCAATAATTATGATAATTGCATGCTCCGTATTCTTTATAGCCGGTTTTTTTACATCGCTTATCTACCTCCCGGTATACTTCCGGAACATGAAATATTATGTTTCCGACGAAAAAATAGTGAAAAAGAGCGGATTTTATTTTATAAAAAAGCAGGCGGTGCGTGTAAACCGTATTCAGTTTACCACTTCAATATCCACGCCCTTTTCAAAGCTTACCGGACTCAATTTCATTATTCTCCATACCTATGGAGGAATACTGCCCATCATGTTCGTAAGCGACCATGACTTTTCGGAGATCACCTATGGACTTAAGGTCTGAACTGAATCATGTAAATTCAGCAGAGGAGGAAAAATATGTTTCATGAACACCCGCTCAGAATTTTAAGGCATGCAGTAAAAAATATATGGCTTCTTATATTTCCCGTACTCCGCGGCATCCGTTCATTTTCCCTGGATCTCGACTCCTTCATCAGCTGGATCCGGGGTGCATGGTTTGATATCCTCGTTATCATAGTTATTCTGGGATTCGGATATTTCCGCTGGCTGTTTACATTCTGCCGTCTCGGCAGGAATCACATGAAGCTCCGCAGCGGAATTTTCATAAAAACCGAACAGTCCATACCCTATGAAAACATATCTGCCGTTACGGCAGAGCACAGCTTCTATCTGCGTCCATTCAGAGCTGCACGTCTCAGCATCAGCACAAGGGCAAAAAAGCTCGGGGAAGCAGACATGAAACTGCTGCTGAAAAATACCGACCTGAAAAAGATACAGAAAAAACTTCCTCAGATGCAGCTTAAAAAGAGAAAGAACTTTGAATTCAAGCCTAAATGGATCTCTATACTCTTTTTCTCGTTTATTTTCTCAAGCAGTCTTTCCGGGGTCATCTATCTCTCCACCTTTATCGTTCAGACCGGAAGAATAATAAGCAGTTTTGTACAGGACGAATTCGCAGATGTATATAAAATTGCAAATGACGTTTCTGCTGATGTTTCCACAAGGGTATCTATGGATATTCCCCCTGTCGCCCTTATTCTTGGTTTTCTGGTGCTCGGAACGTGGCTGTTTTCATTTATCTCGAATATTCTCAGATATTCGGGATTTATTATGAAAAAGGGGAAACGCATGCTCAGGGTCATTACCGGTTCTGTTACCAAAAGAGTTTATCATATCATTCCTCAAAAAATCAATTATGTTGACCTGAGACAGAATTTACTTATGAAAATTTTCAGGATCTCCTCGGTAAACATAAGCTGCTCCGGATACGGACGGTCAAAAAATGAACTTCCGGTCCTGCTGCCGATATTAAACCATGAGGATACAAACAAGGCTCTTGAACTGCTTGAATTTGAAAAATATGTATCCGACAGAAAAGTTAAGCCGGAAAAGCTTTCGTTCACCTCATACATCAGCATTCCGACCTTTTTTGCAGTATCTATACCCATTGCCGGATGGATAGTCACAAAATTTTTCCCGGGTCTTGCAAACATTGTTTTATACATTGCCATAATGCTTGAAATACCGATAATCTGGCTTATTATAGTAAAGCTTGCTGCCTATGCCACAACAGGAATAACTATGGAGGACGACTTCTGCTGTATCAGATACTCAAGGTTCTATGCATTCCATACCATACTTGCCGATAAAAGCAAGCTTGTGAAAATACAGATCTTTCAGGATGTCATAGACGAAAAGATCGGACGCTGCCGTCTTGATTTTTATTTTGCGTCAGATACCATAAAAATCAATAAGGTAAAGGGCCTCAGCATAAAGGATGCCAAAAAAATTATCGAAAAGTTTGAATTTCAGCATGATACCAAGGCAGACGGCGACGTAAATCCTTGACTTTTCTGCCATTTTGGAGTAAAATGTAATTATTGACACTGTGTCTGAAATCCAGAATTTATTTTTGAGGAAATAACAGCTGCATCTGCGCCTTTGCAGCATGCGACATTCAGACCCGGTTAATTCTATTCAGGAAAGGAAAAGCTAATGAACAACAAAGACAAATCAATGGACAAAATCGTTGACCTGTGCAAATCCAAGGGATATGTTTATCCGGGTTCGGAAATTTACGGCGGACTTGCCAACACATGGGATTACGGTCCTTTAGGCGTTGAGCTTAAAAACAACATCAAAAAAGCATGGCTTAAAAAATTTGTGCAGGAAAACAAATATAACGTAGGTCTTGACAGTGCAATACTTATGAACCCCCAGACATGGGTAGCTTCCGGACATATCGGCGGATTTTCAGATCCTCTTATGGACTGCAAGGAATGCAAAACACGTCACAGAGCCGATAATCTTATAGAGGATTATGACGGGACTAACGTTGCCGGCTGGTCCAATGAACAGATGATGGACTACATCCGTGAACACAACATAACATGTCCTGACTGCGGCAAGGCAGATTTTACTGATATAAGACAGTTCAACCTGATGTTCAAGACCTTCCAGGGTGTTACTGAGGATACAAAATCCGAGCTTTATCTCCGTCCGGAAACCGCACAGGGTATTTTTGTAAACTTCGGCAACATTCAGCGTACTACAAGAAAAAAAGTTCCTTTCGGCGTTGCCCAGATAGGCAAATCCTTCAGGAACGAGATCACTCCCGGAAATTTCATTTTCCGTGTACGTGAATTTGAACAGATGGAACTTGAATTTTTCTGCAAGCCGGGTACTGACCTTGAATGGTTTGCATACTGGAGAAGCTTCTGCAAGGACTTTTTAACAGGTCTGGGACTTAAAGAAGAAAACATCCGTCTCAGAGATCATTCTCCTGAAGAACTCTGCTTCTATTCAAAAGCCACTACTGACTTTGAATACCTCTTCCCGTTCGGCTGGGGCGAGCTGTGGGGCGTTGCGGACAGAACCGACTATGACCTTACACAGCATATCAATACAAGCGGCAAATCCCTCGAATATTTCGACCCGGAAACAAACGAGAAATATATACCCTATGTAATCGAGCCCTCCCTCGGCGTTGAAAGACTGTTCCTTTCCATCATAACCGAAGCCTATGACGAGGAAGAGCTTACAACAACCGACAAAAACGGCAACGAGAAGAAGGATGTCAGAACGGTTATGCATCTTCATCCTGCACTGGCACCTTATAAAGCTGCCGTCCTCCCTCTTGTAAAGAAGCTTACACCGAAGGCTGAGGAAGTCTTTGAAATGCTTTCAAAGAAGTTTATGATAACCTTTGATGAGGCAGGTACTATCGGCAAGAGATACCGCCGCCAGGACGAGATCGGTACTCCTTTCTGCATCACTTATGATTTCGATACTCTGGAAAAGGACGGCTGCGTAACAGTCCGTGACAGAGATACCATGGAACAGGAAAGAGTCAAAATTGAAGATCTTATAAGCTATATCGAGAAGAAAATTGAATATTGATTATAAAATATGGGACGCTCCGGAAGGGGCGTCCCATTATTGCAAATAAACTAAATTTTCCTTATCTTAACAATAATCGCAGTAAGCAGAGTGCATCCAAGCTGATACATAAAAATCATCCCGGGGGAAATGGCTGAAAACGCATTTAAAACACTGTTCATTGCCACAAGAACAAATCCAAGCAGTGCTGCCGCAGACTGTATTACAAGTCCGATCCCAACAGTCTTTTTAATTGCCTTGGTCCCCATTATAAGCTGCATAAATGAGGTAAACCTTCCGGAACACGCCATTGATGCGCTGATTTTTTTAACGCTCTTTGTCTCCTCCTCAAAATCCGCTACCATCCTGTGAGGGATTATTTTAATAAGCTCTTCCGGATAGTGGAAAAGTGCTGAAAGGCGGGTAATGGTAATAAACGGATCTACGCTCCTGACAATAACAGCGATATCTTTTTTCTCCATCCGCTTCATACATTTAACCACCGCTGTGCTGGCTGTGACCTCAATAATGAACATTGCCGCAAGATTGCCGGAAACAGACAGATAAAGCGCTTCCTTGCCGCCCTCTGTAAATTCCTTTTCCTTTGTCATGGTAGGTATGCCCTCGATCCTGTGGTTATTCATAAGCTCACGGTTTCCCAGGAGAATCCTCCTGTTATTTATCCAGCCGCAAAGTCCCATGGAGTCCTCATATACGAAATTCTCAACATGTCCCAGTGACTGCTTTCTGTCAGCAACAATATCTGTAAACAGTTCTTTCAGAACACTGTTTCCATGTGATGCAAGACTTGCCGCTTCAAAAAGGGCGTCTTCAATTTTCGTCCCCGAAAACAGCTTTATCGAACAGAGATTTATCGTACCCGTCGGAAAAAATGAATCAGCACTTACCATAACCGAATTGGTATCATAAAAGTCTTCAACGCTCTGATACCCCAGCATAAAGCCGTTATTCCTTACGTATTTTTTCGCCGCTTTATCAAGTGGAATATTTGCTATAAGGGGTATTGCCATGCATGAACATGCACTTATGCTTGCTGAAAACACAAACAATCCGAATGTGATCCCACTGGCATCAAAGGTTCTGACCCTCAGGAAAGTAACCGTTGCCGCAAGCAAAAGAGAAAAAACAAATATTATGGGCGAAAGTACACGGCTGTATCTGTCTCCGGTATCAGCGGAGTATGTATACTTTGCAAAATCCTTTATAAAGTTTGTCTTTTTCATTGTGGCGAGGATAGGGAAATCACCGATAGTCCCCCTTGTAAGACTTTCCGCTCTGTCATCATCCTCAACACATACAATAGCATGAACATCTCTTTCCTTTGAAATATAGTCAAAGTTCCTTGCCATTCTGTTTAAGATGAGCTTTTTGCCGATGGCATTAAAAAGAATGCCTAAAATCGTAACAGGAACATATATGTATATTCCGCCGCTTCCGACCATTTCCGGATTAAACAGTACTGCTGTAACTGTTGCTGCACCGGCGGCAAGAACCGCAAGCGCCGAAAGACCGTCACTGTCTGCACGGAATTTTATAAGACTTACAAGTCCGTTTCTGAAGGTGCTGAATGACACCACAGCTGAAAGTATCAGAATAACAAGCTGTATCCAGCAGTATGAGCCGGGGGATTCGCTGCTGCTGAGCATCGGCGGAACGGGAATCCCGACAAGCTCTCCCATGGACATATAGCAGCTGAAAAGAGTAAGTATAGTAAGGACAACCACCCTGAAGGAAATGTTTTCCCTTACTTCTGATATCCCACGCTTTATTTCCTTTGCATCCTCAAAGCTGTCATAATCCTTGACAGTTTTCTTCTTGTCATATATCTTCGAGGCTCTTTTCCGGCGTCCATGCTTCTTAAGGCTTTCCTCTGCGCTCTCCTCCGAAGGAATACTTATCTCGGTAATTTTAATATCAAGGGCACTTGGGTCAGCCTGCTCCGAAAGAGGAATAATATTTCCGTTGTCGTCAGGCAGAACCGGAGAATTTTCATCCGCCTCACGGTGGATCATGAATTTCCTGCTTTTCTTTTCCGGTTTAGTGTAGATACCATCAGGAGATTCAACAGCATACGTGAAATCAGGCTGCTTTCTCCGCTTCTTTTTACGCCTTTTATCACGCATCTCCTTGGCTCTCGTAGAATTACTCATCTTGCGAACCTTAGGCACATATGTGTCATCCGGCGGCTGGCTGAGCATTACCGCACCGTCATATCCGTCAATTGCATCTGTAGGTCTCGGGGGGAGGTCTGCCGCTGTCTTCCTGACCTCTTTTACAGAATTTATGTAAGAAACGTTCGGTTTGGTTACGTTTGATACAGCAAATTTGCTGTAATGGTGACTTGGCGCCGGACGCTTCAGCAATGATTCTTCAATGGATTTAATGCGGTCTGTACTGAATACCGCCGTATTCCCGATATTATCTGCCGGATCAGGAATATTATGCATCCGGGCAGTTTTTACATTCTTCCTGCCGCCCTTTCTGACAGGTTGGTTATCCTCATCTGAGGCATACTCATTTAATATATCATCAACTTTTTTGTTATCTGGCATCTATATCAATCTCCAATTTTTCATTTTAGGCAATTTCTCTGTCTCACAGCCTCATACATAAAAATTCCGGCTGCTACCGAGGCGTTAAGTGAGGTTATTTTTCCGTTCATAGGAAGTTTTAAAAGGAAATCACACTT
>JBJEQU010000200.1:0-2660 GCA_051881935.1 Porcipelethomonas sp.
TTCAGCTGAAGGAAATGGAAAAAGATGATGTAGCATTGGTTTACGGGGATTATATCTTCATTGACGCCCAGAGCAGAGAGCATATTCAGAAGCCTGCATTCAAATACCTTACCGGGAAAAATGATTTTGAAAAATTGCTTTGCTTTAATTATATCGGTTCGACTTCATTTCCATTAATACGAGCATCTGTGCTGAAGAAAGTCGGCGGATTTAATGTGAATTTAAAGTCGTCGCAGGATCATGAGATGTGGCTCCGGATAGCTGAGGGTCACAAGATCAGGTATATTGAAAAGCCGCTGGTCAGATACTATTATTCTGCGGTTTCAATTACCCGTTTGATAAGTAACAGAGAGCAGGGATATTCATATCTTATGAAAGAATTTGCAGAGGCGTACAAATCATGTCCTGATGTTTTGCATTGCAGGTATATATTACTTTCAATTACGTATTTTGGCATGAAATGTTTCAGGCAGGGATTTTATTACTGGCGGAAGGCAATTGCACTGAAACCGTTCTCTGCGAGAAATTTCTCTATTTTCAAAAGAGTGTTTGAAAAGATTCGTTCATAATTTCAGGGATAATGTGATCTTTTCTCCTCTTTTATTTTATGCATTGAGTAAGAAGAAAGGGATGAAATATATGAAAATAGCAGTTGCCGGGACAGGCTATGTAGGGTTGTCAATTGCAACTCTCCTTGCGCAGAACCATAAGGTATATGCAGTTGACATTATACCTGAAAAGGTTGAAATGATAAACAACAGAAAATCGCCTATACAGGATGATTATATTGAAAGGTTTCTCTCAGAGAAAAAACTTGATCTGACGGCTACTCTTGATGCCGGGGAAGCATATAGTGATGCGGATTTTGTAGTTATTGCAGCACCGACAAATTATGATTCTTCGACCCAGCATTTTGACACATCAGCAGTTGAAGCTGTGGTAAGCCTGGTCATGGAGTATAATCCTCACGCAGTGATGGTTATCAAGTCAACTATCCCTGTTGGATATACCAGGAGCATCCGTGAGAAAACGGGCAGTAAAAATATAATATTCAGTCCGGAATTTTTACGTGAAAGCAAGGCACTATATGATAATCTGTACCCTTCAAGAATAATCGTGGGTACGGATATGGAGGATGAAAGACTTGTAAAGGCTGCCCATGAATTTGCAGGACTCCTTCAGGAAGGTGCGATAAAAGAGAATATTGATACACTGTATATGGGATTTACCGAAGCCGAAGCTGTAAAGCTTTTTGCAAATACGTATCTTGCCCTGAGGGTGAGCTATTTTAATGAGCTTGATACGTATGCAGAAATGAAAGGGCTTGATACAAAACAGATAATTAACGGTGTCTGTCTTGATCCCCGTATAGGAAGTCATTATAATAATCCGTCATTCGGTTACGGCGGCTACTGTCTGCCTAAAGATACAAAGCAGCTGCTTGCCAATTATGCAGATGTGCCGGAAAATCTTATCGAAGCTATAGTTGAATCCAACAGGACACGCAAGGACTTTATTGCAGACAGGGTTCTCAAAATGGCAGGATACTATGACTATTATAACCGTGGTGACTATAATGCATCAGAGGAAAAGCAGTGCGTAGTCGGTGTGTACAGGCTGACTATGAAGAGCAACAGCGATAATTTCCGCCAGAGCTCTATTCAGGGTGTTATGAAGAGGATTAAGGCTAAGGGCGCACAGGTTATTATTTATGAGCCGACCCTTGAAAATAACAGCACATTTTTCGGAAGCAAGATCGTAAATGATCTTTCGCAGTTCAAATCAAAGAGTCAGGCAATTATTGCAAATCGATATGATAAATGTCTTGATGATGTGAAAGATAAGGTATATACAAGAGATCTGTTCGGAAGGGACTGATCTGAGAACAGATAAGGGTAAAAGGTGAAAAGATGAAATACGATTATTTAGTAGTCGGCTCCGGACTCTATGGGGCAGTCTTTGCACAGCAGGCAAAAACTGCCGGAAAAACAGTACTGGTAATAGACAGGCGTCCGAACATTGCCGGTAATGTCTATACTGAGAAAATTGAGGGGATAAATGTACACAAATATGGCGCACACATCTTCCATACAAACAACAGGGAAGTGTGGGAATATGTAAGCAAGTTCGCTGAGTTCAACAGATTTACAAATTCGCCGGTGGCAAATTATAAGGGTGAACTTTACTCGCTGCCTTTCAATATGTATACCTTCAATAAGATGTGGGGGGTGGTTACTCCTGAGGAGGCTGCTGCAAAAATTGAACAGCAGCGTAAGGAAATTACCGGTGAACCCCGGAACCTTGAAGAACAGGCGATAAGCCTTGTCGGCAGAGATATTTATGAAAAACTGATTAAGGGCTACACAGAGAAGCAGTGGGGACGTGACTGCCGTGAGCTTCCGGCGTTTATTATCAAAAGACTTCCTGTTCGTCTGACTTTTGACAATAACTATTTTAATGCGCTTTATCAGGGCATACCTGTAGGCGGATATACAAAAATGGTCGAAAATATGCTGGAAGGCGTTGAAGTGCGTCTTGGTGTTGACTATCTCGAAAATAAGCAGGAGCTTGATAAGCTTGCTGAAAAGGTAGTTTATACTGGTGCGATTGATGCTTATTTTAATTACAAGCTTGGTACACTTGAATACAGAAGCGTAAGA
>JBJEQU010000201.1:0-11610 GCA_051881935.1 Porcipelethomonas sp.
GACAAAAAATCTGACTGCGCATCTGCACGACAATAATTATGCGGTATTGCCTTAAGCAAACCTGCCATCGCGGAACAACTTTACATCTGAAAGAGAGCACACAAATATGTTTAAAAAGGTATTAATCGCTAATCGGGGCGAAATTGCCGTAAGAATAATAAGAGCATGCAGAGAGCTTGGAATACGCTGCGTTGCGGTTTACTCTACAGCAGACAGAACCGCTCTGCATGCACAGATCGCTGATGAAGCGGTATGTATAGGTCCTGCTGATACAAAGGACAGCTATCTTAACATGAAGGCTATTATTTCAGCCTGCGAAATTACAGGCTGTGATGCTGTACATCCGGGCTTTGGTTTTCTCTCCGAAAATGCACATTTTGCTGATATGTGCAGAAAATGCGGAATAGAGTTTATCGGTCCGTCGCCGGAATCCATTGAGATGCTGGGCGATAAGGCTACAGCAAAGGAAACAATGAAAAATGCCGGAGTCCCTGTTATACCCGGCTCGGAAGGTGCCGTGCATTCTGTTGAGGAAGCAGAAAAGGCAGCAGAAAAAATCGGATTTCCTCTGCTGGTAAAGGCGTCGGCAGGCGGCGGCGGTCGCGGAATAAGACTTGTTGAAAGCAAGGAACAGCTGGCTTCCCAGATTGAAGTCGCAAGACAGGAAGCCAAAAACTTCTTCGGCGATGACGCTGTTTATATGGAACGCTTTGTTCAGAATCCCCGTCATGTTGAGATCCAGATACTTGCAGACAAACAGGGAAATGTTATTCATCTGGGCGAGCGTGACTGCAGCATGCAAAGACGCAACCAGAAGGTTCTTGAGGAAAGCCCCAGTCCTGTTATGACTCCGGAGCTCCGTGAGAAAATGGGAGAAGCTGCTGTTAAGGCAGCAAAAGCCTGCGGCTATTACAATGCAGGTACTATAGAATTTCTGGTGGAGAACGGTAAAGACTTTTATTTTATGGAAATGAATACCCGTATTCAGGTCGAGCATCCGGTTACCGAATTTGTGACCGGCGTTGACCTGGTGAAGGCACAGATAAAAATTGCTGCCGGTGAGCCGCTGGAATATAAGCAGGAGGATATCAGGGTTTCCGGTCATGCTATAGAATGCCGCATAAACGCTGAAAATCCGAAGCTCGGCTTCAGACCGTCACCAGGCAAGATCGAAGCACTTCATACTCCTGGGGGACCGGGTGTGCGCATCGACAGTGCTGCATATCAGGGATATACTATTTCCCCGTATTACGATTCAATGATCTCAAAGCTTATAGTATATGCTCCCACCAGAGATGAGGCAATTATGAAAATGAAATGGGCACTTTCTGAATTTATTGTTGAGGGTGTCGATACAAATATAGATTTCCAGCTGGCACTGGTGAAAAGCGATGCCTTTCACAGCGGTGAATACAGCAACAGATTTCTTGATACATTTGAGTTTGAATAAATATTTTCAGACAGGAAAGGCGGCGTAAAAAATTATGCTGGAGGATCTTTTTAAGGTCGTTACAACACGATTTAACGGAAGCAGTGATAAACCGGATTCAAAACCGGCTTCCTCGAGCAAAATCCCTGATGGTCTTCTGTTTAAATGTCCGAGATGCCGTAACGTTATCTTTAAGGACGATTATAAGGCTGTCAATATGGTTTGCCCGAACTGTAACTATCACGGCAGACTTTCTGCTGCTGAAAGAATATCAATTACCGTTGACAAAAACAGTTTCAAAGAGTTTGACGGCAATATGACAAGCAAAAATCCTATCGATTTCCCCGATTATGATGAAAAACAGCAGTCGTTAAGGGATAAGACAGGCCTTAAAGACGCTATAATCACTGGTGAGGCAACAATCCGGGGAATCCCCGTTGTTATAGGGGCTATGGATACCAGATATATGATGGCATCTATGGGAAGTGTTGTCGGGGAGAAAATTACCCGTGCCATTGAAACTGCAACCAAAAAGAAAAAGCCGGTGATACTGTTTACAGCTTCCGGCGGTGCAAGAATGCAGGAGGGTATTGTGTCACTTATGCAGATGGCGAAAACCTCCGGCGCTGTTGCGAAACATTCCGAAGCCGGTCAGCTTTATATTACTGTGCTCACAGACCCTACTACCGGCGGCGTTACAGCTTCATTCGCCTCCCTTGGTGATATAATAATAGCCGAGCCGAAGGCTCTTGTAGGCTTTGCTGGACGCCGTGTTATCGAAGATACGATAAAGCAGCGGCTTCCCGACGATTTTCAGCTTGCTGAATTTCTTCTTGAGAAGGGTTTTGTGGACATGATAGTTGAGAGAAACCGGATGAGAAGTGTTCTTTCGCATGTTATGAAGCTTCATGGATACAAAAAGGAGGACGAGTGATATGAATGATCTGACTGCATGGGAGCGTCAGCTTCTTATTCGTGAAAAGGACCGTCCTACTGTAAATGACTATATTCCCCTTATTTTTGAGGAGTTTTATGAGCTTCACGGGGACAGACTTTATGGTGATGATTCTGCGATTCTGGGTGGGATAGCAAGAATTGACGAGATCCCTGTTACAGTCCTTGCCGAAGTAAAAGGAAGGGATCTCAACGAAAATAAAAAGACTAATTTTGCAATGCCACATCCTGAAGGGTACAGAAAGGCTCTTCGTCTCGCAAAACAGGCTGAAAAATTTCACAGACCCGTGATATGCTTTATCGATACTCCCGGTGCATTCTGCGGAATTGAAGCGGAGGAGCGCGGACAGGGCGAAGCCATCGCAAAAAATCTTATGGAATTTATGCGTCTGAGGACCCAGGTCGTTTCGGTCGTTCTGGGTGAAGGCGGAAGCGGCGGTGCACTTGCCCTTGGAGTATGCGACAGGCTTGCGATGCTCCAGAATGCACTCTATTCGGTTATTTCTCCGAGAGGATGTGCAAGTATTCTCTGGAAAGACGCCTCGAAGGAACATGAAGCATGTGAAATCCTTAAAATTACGGCTGAGGATATGCTGAGGCTTGGCGTTGCCGAGGAAATTATTGAAGAGCCAAATGGAAGCGCTCATTATGACGTGTACAAAACTGCCGAAAATATAAAGTCATTTTTGGTAAAAACGCTAAAGGAAAATTTGCAAAAAGATATTGACATTTTGCTTGAACAAAGGTACACTAAATTTAGAAAAATCGGTGAGTTTACAGAGTGATTATTTCATTCGGCATGAATGTCGTGTAATTTACCGAAATCACATTAATAACGTTATATTGGTGAACAAACACCTTTATATAAAATAATAATGGAGGTTACACAAATGGTATTAGAAAAGGTTAAAAACATTGTTGCTGATCAGCTTGACGTTGAAGAATCAGCTGTTACTGCTGAAGCAAGCATTACAGAAGATCTCGGTGCAGATTCACTTGATGTGGTAGATCTGGTTATGTCTATTGAAGAAGAATTTGATATCGAAATTCCTGATGATGCCGTTGAAAATATCAAAACAGTTGGCGATATTGTTAAATACATTGAATCACATCAGGAATAATCAGAACTTTCCCCTCCTTTCAAGGAGGGGATTTGTTTTAAACATAGTTTTAAACAATGTGTTGAAAACTGTGTTTAAAACAAATTCAAAACTTTGTTAAAGTATTCCGGATGCCCAATCTACGTGATTTAGCTGATATATACGATGTTGAAAAACAATATTTTTTCAACATTTCTGTAATACATATTATTAAAATTAAGGGGATAATGTTATATTTTCGGGTAAAAATAGTTTTGTATTGCAAATTAAACAAGAGTCAGCCAATATAATTCAGACTCTTATTTCGGCAGTGCAAAAATAACGAAAGGAATAAAAATATGAAAAAGACTCTCCCTTTAATTTTAGGTGCCGCATTGATCTGCTCTATATTTACAGCATGCGGCAATAACAAGAAAAACGACAACAGCAACAGCTCTGAGGCTGAAAAGGTAACGGACGTAAATGATAACAGTGTTCATACCAACGAGAACAGCAATGGAAATGGCAATAGCAATAACGCTGTTGAACAGATTGTAACAGATGCCGGGGATGTTGTAGACGATCTCGTGTCAGAAGGTGGGGATATTGCAAATGACCTCGTATCCGGAGGCGAACGCATTATTGATGATGCCGGTTCGGCGATCGGGGACTTAGGCAACAACTCCAATAACACTAACAGATAATAAATACAATATAACCGGAGAAAAACGATCCCTCCTATGGCTTTACAAGTCATAGGAGGGATCTCTGTTATCGAATATATTATACTAACAGTTTCCGCCTTTGTCAATTATGCAGAATTGCCTGCAAGAAACCGGCACCGCCTTTTAAGCGATGCCGGTTTATGGAAAAAATCATTTGTATTGAGGTTAATCTTTACTTCGACAATCAATACATACGCCTTACTGAGGACCTAATTGATCCTGAGTAATCTTATTGAGACAATATTCTATAAGCTTACCGCCGTCAATACCATCAACATTGCTGTCCCAGGCAACATCTGCCTGTTCCATTGCCTTGGCTATTGTTTCCGGTGTTTGTTTACCAAGCGGATAGATATCCTTGCTTGCTAAATACTTATAGAGCTTTGTAACGTCTGAAACGGAAACCTTTCCGTCAAGATCAACGTCACCGTAAAGCAGGTCATCAGGCTCTCCCGTATAGCTTGGGTTTGTCTCAGGCTCTGTAGGTTCAGCTGTAGTAACCTCTGGTGCTTCAGTTGTTGACACATCTGTAGAGGTGGCAGATTCTGAAGTTACAGAAGTTTTGGATGTAGTTGTTGCACTGGTTGTAGCAGCTGTTGTAACAGGAGGCTCAGGGTCATCTGTTGAAGCTGCACCGTATACGATACCGCAGCCGACTGTTGACATATAAACCTTTCCGAATTCGTTCATATCTCCCACAAGGAAGTTGCCGTTGCCCGTACCGCCATAGAGGTTCTGGGTGTTAATGCATACCCATGTTTCTCCGGCATCTGATGAACGGTAGATACCCTCCGGGTCTGTGTCCTGCGGCTTGCCGTACATGTAAAGGGTATTTACACCGCCCTCTTCTTCAGGAGCACCATAGCCTACAGTCTTGCAGTAGGAGACGCTGTCCAGCTTCTTAGTTGTGCCGTCCTTGGTTCCTATATAAAGTCCATTCCAGCCTGCCGCAAGAGCAACTGTTCCCTCTTCAAGATATGCGATCCTGTTTGCGACATCACACATATCATACTTGCAGACGATATTGTTTGTGAAAGTCTTGCCTCCGTCGCTGCTCACCATAAAGTCGTACTGAGCGTCATCAAGTGTAGGCTCTGTCTTGTTAGGATCTGAGCCCCAGTAGTCATTGTATTTCGCCGTATAAGCATAAACTATACTTGGATCATTTAAATCAACAAGAACACCGAACTGCTTTGTTCCAACTGTTCCAGATGAATTATTCCACGTTCCGCCAAAGTCATCAGAATAGCTGATTCCGGAAGCACTTGTATGGAAAATACGATAGGTGTCATCGTCGATCTGTGCGATCGCACCTTTACCGCCCTGACCGCCGGAATTTGCCATTTCAGTCCATGTAACACCCTTATCTGTAGAATAATATCCCTTTGCCTCGTTTTCACCGAATCTTACCATAACATCAGGATTCTGAGGACAATATGCAATTACACTTGTTGAACCGATATTCGGAACATACTGTCTTCCGATAACATCAACGTCTGTGTGTTCAAAGCCGTCATAGTCACCGATAGCAGAATACGCTGAACCACCCGGTACGCTTACCATATCAAGTGCAACAACCTCTTCAATGCCCTGAGGAGCAAAGTAGAACTGAATGCCCTTATCTGCCCAGGTATTATCGCAGGCGAATACACCGTTACCGGATGTCATAAGGATCCTGTCGGAGTTTCTTGGATCTATAAGAATACCGCTTCCCCAGTGACAAGCTTTTCCGTAAATCCAGTCATATCCGTTTGTATCAATTGGGAGCGATGTGAATTCCTTGTGAGAACCATTTTCATCGTATATAGTATCACCCTGACCCGGAGTGATGTCAGTCCATGTTGCTCCGCCGTCTTCTGATCTGAAGAAATGATCGCCCCATGCAATGCTGCCGTCAGTCCATTCTTCTTCATACCACTGATCCGACCACACACCGCAGGTTCTTGCCAGGAGTTTGTTCGGGTCAGATTTATCGGCAGTTATCATACCGATAGCATTGCCGTTTGGTGAAATATCTGTAACCGTACCGGTTGCAATATTATACTTATATGCTCCGCCGGCAGATCCTGAGAATGCAAGACCTGCAATATAGGTCACAAAGAGATTTCCGTTTCCGTCATCGCTTATTGTTACAGGGTAGTTTGCTGTCGGAAGATCAGCAGAAAGCTCTGTAAACACATCCTTATCAACATCAGCAACATGAATGTTAGTCTGTCCGGTAACAGATGTTCCTACATATACCTTACCGTCAAAAATCTTAATTGTTGCAACACCGTTCTGATTAGCGTATGACTGCTCTCCGTCTGTTGTAATTGCCTTTACCGTATGGTTAGTCCAGAATGGCCATTTGATTGTGTAAGGATATTCAACGGCGTCACTGTAGCCTGTTACAGGATTCCATGTCTTGCCGCCATCGGTTGACTTGATAAGTGCAGATGAACCCGAGGCAACATCACCGCCGGCATAAATTGTATCCGGATCATCAGGGTCAACAGCTATCGGCTCACTGCATTCACGTCCGTCACCGTTTGCGTGAACCTGAATAAGGTCAGTTACATCATAACGTTCAAAGGTTTTACCGCCGTCGGTTGTTTTAAAGATTTCAGTTCTTGCTCCAGAGAAATACGCACAGCCGCAGAGGAAATACACAGTATCATCATCAGTCGGGTCAATCGCCATACCGCTTACACTCAGCAGACCTCTGTCTGCTTCATTGAGGAAGCCGAAAAGCTGTTCCCATTCTCCTTTATCATAGTTGTACTTGTATGCACCGCCTACGTCTGTTCTCAGGTACATTTCATTCTGTCCGGTCACAATGCCTGAAACAAATCCGCCGCCGCCTATTTCAACTGTTCCCCAGTCATAGGTATTGGATATATCTTCCGTACCTGCTGCGAAGGAAATCGGTTCTGCAGTCATTGCTGCCGCAGCTGAGACTGCCACTGCACAGGAAGTAACAACAGACAAAATTTTCGATTTTAGCTTCATTACTACATTCTCCTTTTCGTTGATTTTTTTGTCATATCCGGATAAACATCTCCATCCGGCATAGTTTGTCACATTAAACAATTCTTTATAGTACAATTATACAATATTTGTATCAAAATTGCAAGACGAAAATTTTTTTAATATGTAAAATTTAGTTGACAAAATTTATCTATTATGCTATATTTTAAAAGGTGACATTTTGACGGTCAGGACATAACCGTCAGCAATATAATAAGGGTATAACCGCATAATTACTGTCATGCGGTTTCGCCCGAAGGAATTTACAGCCGCAGAGGCAGAATGGAGAATTAAAATGCCGAATAACAAAAAAACTTCAATGAATGTCTATCAGAAGCGTCAGATGGTTCTTCTGATAATTATCGGTTCGATCATCGTTGCAATTATTCTGGGAATGCTTCTATACGTAGTATTTGACGGCAACGAGGAAATATCAGAAAAAACAGCAGCGGATATCAGTTCATCCGAAACAACAGCCACTGCCGTACCGGCAGGGGGCAACGCTGAAAGCCAGGGCAGCAATGATGTATGCTTTGAAAGTGATTCAATAACTATAAAGGTGGGTGAAAAGGTGACGCCAGATGTTCTGAACGGAAGCATTGACCTTATTACCGACTGGCAGAGCAGCGATTCTGCCGTTGCATCTGTCAGCGGAAGCGGTGAAATTTCCGGAATAGGTGCTGGTTCATGCGAAATTACAGCCACCGTAAAGGATACCGGCAGACTTCTTACGCTTCGTGTTGATGTCAAACCGGCTGACGAAATTGAAAGTTCAGAAGCAGCAGATGACAGCTCCGACAGCGATTCCGATGTAAATTACGGAACAGCAAGAGGAGATACAAGCAATGCAAAATATGAGGTTGTCGAGGAAAACGGACTTACATACATATACGGTATCCTGATGGCAAGCAAATCCTTCTCCCTGCCTAGAGACTATGACCCGGGAGTAAACGAGGAAGCTCTCAACGCATTTTACGAGATGCAGTCTGATGCCGCTGCCGAAGGACTTGATATATATATTTCCTCAAGCTACCGTTCCTATGAGGATCAGGAGAGAATATACAACAGGTATGTTGAACAGGATGGTCAGGCGGCTGCTGATACTTACTCATCAAGACCAGGATATTCGGATCATCAGACAGGTCTGGCTTTTGACCTGAATACTATTGACGACTCCTTCGGATATACTCCGGAAAGTGACTGGGTAAAGGTCAACGCACATAAATACGGCTTTATTATAAGATATCCGGAAGGCAAAGAGGATATTACTGGCTATCAGTACGAACCATGGCATATACGCTATATCGGAGTTGAAAAAGCAACAGAGGTATACGAAAGCGGACTTTCTCTCGAGGAATTCCTTGGAGTGGATTCAAAATACAGTAACTGAGTTATATCCGGATAAAGTGAAAAACGGCGGTCTGCTGACCGCCGTTTAAGTTTTATTCTCACAGCGTTTTCGCTGCGTGCCTTGTTACATGGCATCCGATGTTAACCGAAACAGGAAGTCCGGCAATATGGGTCGGTGCCTGTTCAATATTAACACACAGAGCAGTTATTCTGCCGCCGAAGCCCTGAGGTCCGATACCAAGCTTGTTGATCTTCTCCAGCATTTTGCTCTCCAGCTCCTCATACAGCTTTTTCGGATTTCTTACAGAAACATCTCTGCACAGGGCTTTTTTTGCAAGATAGGCGCACTTTTCAAAGTTTCCGCCGATACCTACCCCCACCACCATTGGCGGACATGGATTGCTCCCCGCCTTTGATACAGTCCCAACAACAAAATCAATTATATCCTCATGAGTTGCCGAGGGGGTAAACATTTTCAGTGCGGACATGTTTTCACTTCCGAATCCCTTGGGGCATACGGAAATTTTCACTCTATCACCGTCAACGATCCTGCTGTGTACAACAGGGGGCGTATTGTCGTTGGTATTGACCCTTTCCAACGGATCTCCCACAACGGAACATCTCAAATACCCTTCTGTATATCCTCTTGAAACACCCTTCTCGACCGCCTTTGCAAAGCTTCCTCCGACAAAATGAACATCCTGACCGATTTCCATAAAAATTACAGCCATTCCCGTATCCTGACATATAGGGATATTTTCTGATTTTGCCGCCGCAATGTTTGAAATCAGGTCATCAAAAACTGCCTTTCCGGCAGGGGATTCCTCCGTTTTTGCGCAGCAGTCTATCTTCTTTTCCAGACTTTCCGGAAGAAAAATATTTGCCTGGATACACAGATCTCTTATGGTATTCTCAATCTCTTTTACATCGATCTCACGCATTTGTTTTGTCTCCTTTTACTATTATGCCGTTTATCATGACCATTTCCGGTTCACTTAAAAGTTCAAGGGGATTTCCATGATATAACTGAAGATCAGCGTCTTTCCCCACGGTAACTGACCCTGTCCTGTCGGAAATACCTGCAATTTCAGCCGCCTTTATTGTAATCGCCTCAAGTGCCTGCTGAACAGACAGTCCCCCTTTGACTGCCACAGCAGCAGATGTCGGAAGGTATTGTATAGGAATCACCGGATGATCGGTGCAGATACTGGTTTTCACTCCGTTTCTGACAAGCTCCGCTGTATTTTTTATATCAAGCCCTTTCATTTCCGGCTTGCATCTGTCGCATATTATCGGTCCGGAAACAGCACATACATCCTCGCCGCCTAAAATATCCGCAACCAGATGTCCCTCTGTTGCATGGATAAGAACAGGCTTTATGTCAAATTCCTTCGCTATCCTTATGGCAGTGAACATATCATCCGCACGGTGACAATGAAAATGCGCCGGTATTTCTCTGTTCAGCAGCCTTATAAGGGAACGGTTTTTTATGTCAAATTCCGGTTCATCGTTATTATCAGGGTCTGCTTCAAAGGACTGCATATCTTCGAGATATTTTTTCGCCTTTGCCAGTCCCTCACGGATAACAGCTGCCGTTGCCATTCTTGTAACCGGTGTTTCATCCCTGTCATGATAAACATTCTTCGGATTTTCCCCCAGAGCAAATTTTATCCCCACAGTTTTTATATGCATATCGTCTATACGCCGTCCGTATGTTTTGGCAGCAATTATCTCGCCGCCGCAGGGATTGGCACTTCCCGGCGCAATGACAGCCGCTGTGATGCCCCGCATATACGCTTCTTCAAAGCATCTGTCCATAGGATTTACACCATCCGTTACCCGAAGCTGAGGGGTAAAAGGATCAGTCGCCTCGTTGCAGTCGTCCCCCTCAAAATCAATACCGTTTTCAATAATTCCGAGATGGGTGTGTGCGTCAATGAAGCCTGGTATAAGCAGACCGCCTCTGCCGTCTATATCACCTGCCGCAGTGCTGCCGGGATCCCCCTCCCCCACTGCCGAAATAATTCCGTTTTCTATCTCTACCCAGCCGTTTTCATTTATAATACGGCTGTTATCCATTGTATTTATTTTTACATTGTAAATCTTCATTTTTTCCTGCTTTCATACTAATCCTCAAAACTATAGGCAACACCGCATAATATATATTACAGTTTTGAGGGTGACTGCCTGCGGCATCCTCTGATTTGACCGCTTTGCGGTCAAATCCCGTCTCATGCATTCCCTTACGCCGACTTTGTCGGCTAAACTCCGGCAGACTTTAGTCTGCCGGAGTTAAAAGGATCAGTATCAGACAATATCCTGTTTATATCTGACCTACTGTCATTTCAGTGAGATCGTCTTTAAAATAAACTTAGCGATCTCCATAGGCGAACCCTCTGCGTCAATGCAGTAGTCCGAATTTCTGAGGTATTTTTCATAGCGTTCATCATACAGCTTTTTCAGTTCTTCCTTTGTTTTAGAGGCGGCAACAGGTCTGTTGGAGTCTCCGGCTATACGCTGATAACATACTTCAAAGGGAACATTTATAAATACAACTACTCCATTTTTTCTTGCAGTTTCCGCATTTTTTTCATTAAGCATCGTACCTCCGCCGCAGGCTGCAACGCCCTTGTATCCCGAAAGTTCCTCAACAAGCCGGCTCTCCGCACTGCGGAAATATTCTTCTCCCTTTTTTTCAAAAATTTCAGGGATGGACATTCCCTCCCTTTCCACTATAAGGGTATCTGTATCGCAATGCTGACTGCCCATATATTTAGCAAGGACCGCAGCTATGGTCGATTTTCCGCAGCCCATAAATCCACATAAAAATACTGCCATAACCCCTCCGATTTAACCAAACATTTTTTCCATTGCTTCCGACGCTTCAAGTATCAGATTGTCTGTCTGAGCCTTTGTGAAAGCTGCTCCGTACCATATCTCATGGGCAGCTACTGCCTGTAGAACAAGCATTGACATGCCGCCTACAGCATTTTTTCCCAGCTTTTTCGCTTTTTTTACAAGGACTGTTTCCTTGGGATTATAGACTGCATCAAATACATTTGCACAG
>JBJEQU010000202.1:0-2649 GCA_051881935.1 Porcipelethomonas sp.
CTACATCGGGAATTTCATCGCCGGTGATGCTTGTACCGAAGTACAATGCCAGCATTCGCTTGATGTCTGACTTGCTCATACGCTTGGCTGAGAATCCGTGGTCGCTGATGGTTTTGTCGATTCTGTTGATAAGGTTGAAGACCTGTTCTTCTTTTTCTTTTCTGAATCTGACTGCAAACAGGAACTGCCTTGCGGAGGACATCTCCGCCTGTATTTCATCGAGGAAATTGTAATCAGCCTCCAACAGTTTTCTGACCGATTCGTTCTTTTCCTCTCTCAACCGCTTTCTCACATATTCCTTATTGCTGTCAAAGCATTCACAGCTGTCAAGGGCGATGAGTTCCAGATCAGGAACCATGCTCAGAAGCATCATAAGGTGATGCACCTTGGTGTCGATGCTTGCGGCAGACATCACGGAAATATTGGTCGGTTCCACTGCGAAGAATGCAAACTCAGCCTTATCGGTACGCACGCCGTATTTTGTAAAGCGTTCAAAGCCGATGAGCTTCTGAACGTTGTTTTTCTTCTTACTCATGTTAATCGTCCTTTCTCCAATGGTAGATTTGCTGTGATGTTACGAAGAACTTCACAGCATTGAACATATAGTCCATGATAGCGGTATCATCTGCTCTCAGACTCAGGAATGCAAAGCAGGCTGTCAAGGACAGCGGTACAACTGTATACAGCTTTGCAAACAAAAGCACCGACAGAATGATGCCAGCGCAGATGATACAGAAATCACGGATATTCCAGAACCACAGCTTTACTGTGGCTCGTAGGTTTTCGGGGTAGATATAGGTTTTCATGGGGTTATCAGTCCTCCTTTAGGTATAAAAAATACAGCCAAGCGTGAGCTTGACTGTATTAACTGTATCTAAGATATTTCATGCCATTGAATTCATAATTTGGGTTCTTATTGAAGAATAGTTTCTCTCTGAAATTTTCTTTTTCACAACAGACAAAGTTGAAAACGAAAAGCTGATAATACCACTCGCCCGTGTCATAGTAGGTGTTTCTCTCATTAAAGACAATTCGTCCATATTGGTCTTTACGCAAAACAAAAGCCGTTTTATCAAAGCCTCCATAAAAATGGACTTCATATTGATCTTCACCAACCGGTTTCACTCCTATCTTTTTGCCAAATGGAGAACGATTGAATTTTCCGTCATATAACTGATTTTCGGAGTAACAACAGATTCTCGTACCACTGTCATGCAGCCCATCAGTATCCTGATAAAGCTTTACAGAATGAAACAGGACATCCTGCTGTATTTCAGCACGTTCAATTTTTACCGGATAGAATTTTATCGCATTTCTCATTTGTGCAAAATTTGCATATCTGACGTTTTTTCTGTATTCAATTTCAATTTGCTGAACAAACAACATAGACTGCACCTCTTTTCGATCTGAAATAAACAATATCATTATAGCATAAATCGGCGTGAACTTGAATCAGTTTCACCATTTTGATTCCGTTCAATCAGCTGTGTCAAGGTCTGCGGTGTAAAGTCATTCACATCCACTCCTGCATTGAACGCATTTTTCACCTGCTGCATCACCCGATTAGCGAAATTATCGCTGTTGTGGATGTGACCGTAGATGTGATAGTGACCTCTGAAATAGCCGTCCCATTCCAGAATCGGATAATGGAACAGCACCACCTTGCGCCCTTCGTCCTCGATGCACAAGTAATCGTTGATGCTGTCAAAACAGCTTGTAAAGGCTTCCTTTTTCAGATTCTGCCTGTCATGGTTACCTACAATCAGATGCTTTCTGCCCTTCATCAGATGCAGAAAATTTTCAGGACGACTACTCATTTTGAACATCACATCACCAAGGATATATACATCATCATCCTCACTGACAACCGCATTCCAGTTGTTCACAAGTGTCTCGTTCATTTCTTCCACCGATGCAAACGGTCGGTTTGACAGCTTCATGATGTTGGCATGTCCCAAGTGCAGGTCGGCTGTGTAAAAAATCATGCTATTCCTCCCTCGTAGGTATTAAGCAACATTATACCATTGCACCTTGAAAAAGTCAACTGATTTAGCACTACTTTTTTGCAATCATTTTCACAGCCTTTGTACCAAGGCTTACTGTGCTGCTGACGCTCATCATATTGACTCTGACGCTTGTATCCAGACCAAACATCTGTGCAATTCTCGGCACTTCATTTGCTGATAAACAGATTCCCACTGCAAGCAATGCGTGCTGTGTGTAGGTCAGAAGTCCAATATACAGAATCGTTGTCTGCAGGAATGCCGTCAGGCAGGTTGCTATGACCTGCTTGATCCAGCTGTAAAACCCATCTGTGAATCCCCTCGGCACTGAGAACAGGTACAGACTGCCGACAGCAATCTGACACAGCAGAATGCCGCCTCGCTTGATGTTTGCAAACACAACCTTGATGGTGCAGTAGCCGAACAGGATAATAAAGAACAGACTGAACAGCGATACGTCCGAGGCAAGTGCAACTACCACAGATAATGCTGTGTCTGCAACCGTATCTGTCGTTGAGCCGATAAAGCTGCCCAGCAGATCCATAGCGAATGTTCCTTGCAATGAAGTACAGAAGCTGTATAGTCGCTGCGGCACCACCGTTACAAGATTGGCTGCCATAAATCCTTTGAGAACATTCAGACAGGT
>JBJEQU010000203.1:0-11499 GCA_051881935.1 Porcipelethomonas sp.
CCTTATCAAGGATTTCCTTGCCTGTCTTTTCAAAACCATACCTTGCTGACCAACGGTTCATGTTGTAACTGCTTCTTCTGCTGAATTTGAAAATTTCATTCCAGTTTTTCTCCACAAAGAAAAGTATACGGGATATTACTTCCTCCTGCTCAGATTGGTTATCCCCAAAAGCGTTGCGATTTATGTGGATATGCAGTCCGCAGGTTGATGTCTGATGTGAACGATAGCCAAGGTTTACAGCTTCTTTCATTACACTCTGCCAGTTCATTTCGTTCATGTGATAGTCAAGAGTCATTGGATGGGAAACTATTTCAAGCCCCTCGTCAAGGCTTCCATCTGACTTTATGTAGATGTTTTCAAGCTGACTGTTGCCGATACATTTCAGTCTGTATGCATTATCATTGTCTTTGCCGCCTTCATCAATTTCAAGCTCCACTCCAAAATATCGTTTACCGTCACCTCTGAATAAAGGTGTTGGCTTATAGCTGTACTCTTCAATCTCGTCGTCCGAATCAATCTCATCATAGCAATTATCACAATATGGCAAATCCATGTGCCAATTCACGTCTGTATCATGAATGATTCTGTTGCAGCTTTCACATCTGCGGTAATAATCTTCATAACAGTCAGTACAAAGCCAGATGTGATCATCGGTGATACAATCATCTGTATAAATGACTTCTCCGCAGTGGTCACATGTTATGCAATGATCATCAACACATTCATCACACAGCAAATCTCCGTTTACCGTTGTTCCTTCTCCCTCACTGAGCATCTCTCCGCAGTGAGTACAGATTCTTTCTTCTTCCATTTTTCAAGTACCTCCTAAAAACAAAAATTCCGAATAAGGTAATGGATTAACCTTATTCGGAATTATAATATATGTTTAAATGGCTGAGTTGTTACGGCTGTAACGTTTCTTTACTTTCTCAGCATTGGATTTGAAAAATGTTTTTCAAGTATAATCTCATGACTATATATAATTAATTTTTATAATTATAATAACACCTATAAATAATTATTATCTATTATATTTCTTAATATATGACTTAAAGATTAAAATAATACTTTTTAAATTTTTCTGCTATCATTAAAAGCAAAAGAATCATTATTCAATTAATTGAACAGCTTATTTTTACTCTATAAGCTGAGATTTATTAGCCTGCTACATTTTTGAATATAATATCAGTCTTTTTTGAAACATTTATAGAATGGTTAGTATACCCGACTAAATTATCATCAAATGATTCGATTGCAAATAATAGTATATTTCGTGAAAATTTTTTATCAATGATCTCACTGGGAATTACAAGTTCTTTGTCTTTGTATTCACAGTAGATTGATTTTTCTCTCAAATTTTTTAATTCACCCGAATATGCCATCTTATAGATTTCTTCAAGATCTTCTGCATCCATTACTGTTTTTATACGTTCGCTCATGCTGACAGTATAGTTTACGCCTATTGCTTCCTTCGTCTTGTGATCTCGTAACTTATCTTTTTTCTTATGTTCATTTGAAAGTTTTGTAAATATCCCCATATGCAATTTTGCTACTTCCTCAATACTTGCTATGGATAGAAATACTGATGACGGATATGCATTATTAGTATATAAAATGTATGAGTCTGATATTAATTGAAATATATGATTAATCCCCTTATTAAATTGAGTTACCGTTTCAATGTGAAAATTGCTTTCTCCCATTAAAAGCTTTTCAACTTCTTTTATGGATTTATTCTCATCAATCATTAATCAATCTACCTCCTAAATTCTGATTTATAAAGCTAATGCCTTACATTCCTTTTAACATATTATACCACACTAACATTCTCAAAGTCAATGAATTAATTTTTATATTTCAATACCTGAAAAAATCCCCTTATGGCTGTATCTGTAGAAACTCTATCAGAATCAACTCAAAGCCATAAGGGATTATTATTAATTTAATCTATCAATACTATTGTGTAAAAAAATACAAATAGAAAAATAATAGTTTATATAGAAATATGTTAAAATATAGTAATTCTCTTTTATTTCCAGTTGCCCCCGTAAGGGGCTGGCACTGTGACGAACCGAAGGTGAGGAACAGGGTCATTGCTGCACGCAGTGCCACTGCCCGTGTAGGGCATATCAATTGTAAAAAATGCTATAACCGGATAATTCTTACGGTTAGTTATTCAAACTTATATTATATTTATTCATTTGCATCTGGTTCATCTATATAACCCAAATTGAAGTGTTCAGATGAAAACAGCTCTGATAACAGGTTGTCATTATTATATTTTTTTCTGTTGGAATTAAAAACTGTTTTATCTATAACTAAATAATCATTCTTGGGAAATCTATTGCTATCTACTATCAAGTTATTTCCATATTTGAGCTTATGATTTTCCAAATAACGAGAAAAATACTTTTTATCATCGTCTGAACTTGTGTCATCTAATCTGTAATATGGAATGAATTGTTTTAACACGGTTAGCTTTTCATATTTTTGTGCGTATACAAAGATACGATAGAATTTTTCTCCAAAAAATATTTTATATATTTCTTTAAAAACATTGCAAATCCAAAATCCTATATATGAGATATCAGCCTCGGGATTGTTGTCTATGTTATTCAAAATCACTCTACCTTTAATACTTCCATCACACATAATTTCAACAAAATTGTGAATTCCCGCTTTGGGGAGAAATTTATTTCCTTGCGAGTCTGATACACCTACATCCCCAAGACATATTAGATAGGAATGTGCCAGTCTTGAAATACTGAAGGCAGGTGTG
This sequence comes from Porcipelethomonas sp., assembly GCA_051881935.1. Lineage (GTDB taxonomy): Bacteria > Bacillota > Clostridia > Oscillospirales > Ruminococcaceae > Porcipelethomonas. The sequence continues at coordinate 2,780 of JBJEQU010000203.1, forward strand.
TTTTCTTTAAGATATGACGAAATAGGTGTGATATCAACGCCATAGAAATCTTTTTGTAACAAGGTGTAATCAGAACAGACAACAGAAAAACCAAAATCTAAGTATGCACAAATATTTTGTGGAAATTTGCCACTTGTATCTATTGGCGCAAGTTCTATTTTATTCTTGACTTTTTGCAACTGGTCTTCGTGTTTATGATATAAATGCATCAACTTTACTGAGTCTTTAATTGGCATAGACCCTGATGACACCCGTTCATAAATATTGCCGTTTTTTGTTGTAATATAAGGTGGAGTTCGACCTTCGTCTATCCTTACAACATAAAGAGTTAATCCGTTATTTCTGAATTTCTTTACTGCAAAAGAAGGAATGGGGCTAATTCCGTTGTATATGACATTGTGAACTTTCTGCTCGTTCCATTGAGTACAACCACCAATGGTTTTATCGTCATTTATTCCTAAAAAAATATATCCACCATATGTATTCGCAAATGCTGAAACCTCTTTAATGAACCCATTATTAGATTCTTTATCGGACTTGAATTCTATAAAAAAGTTTTCATCGTTAGTTGTAAGCATTTTGGATATATCTGAAAATCTTAATTTGTCCCAGCTTTTATTGTTTATGTTAAACATAGCTTCTCTCCTTTATTGTTTATACGTCAACTCCCTATACATCTTCATCAGCTCCGCCACGCACTCGCTCTCTGTGATTTTCTTATCAAAGCCGTAAGCCGCCATGACAGCGAAGTCATTAGCCTGATGAGCCTTGCGGAGTTCAGGAGGCATTGTTGTTTCATCGTAGAGGTCTGCGAGTGAACAATCGGGATATTTAGCTCTTGCGTTGAGGATTCCTTGGGCTGTTTGTTCGATTCTGGCTTTCTGTTCGGATGTGGGGTTGCACCAGGGGAAGTTGTTGTAGACAATATCCTTTGAATATCTGTAATCACTCTTTAATCTACCACAAACTGTTCTCATCCACGCCATGTGAACATTAGATGTTAGCACGCCGAAATGATATAAATTAGCATTTTGAATTATTAAATTTGCATTTGTAGAAATAGTATCTTTACCAAGAAACCCTATTGGTATATATCTCCTGTTTTCTGATGATGTACTCGGAATAATTACAAAAGTATCAGGATTATATATTTCCCTGAATGTCATCGGACGTTCTGCTAATTTTTGAGTTGCTTTATCAGAACTATTCAATCTCATTTCTTTACATTTTTTTATTCTTTCTAATACTAATGGCATACTTTTTAATTCTTTTGGAGAAACATCTACCAACCATAAGCAAAAACGTTTATTCCCATTTATATATTCCTTTGCACCAACAAGTTTTTTTATGTATTTTATGGCATTTGGTTCTTTCCTTATAAACTCATCATATTCAGATTCTTCAATAATAAGATTTCCACCATCTGTAGGCTGACAGCCCTTTGAAATCTCTGGAACTTTGCAAATAGGATGTTTTCTTCTATCTATTAATATATTTTCAGCTTCAACAAGATAGCCATTAATATTTTTAGCAATCTTTACAGAACCATTATCAAAAATTTGCTTGTCAGTTTTATTATAAGCTTTACTGAATCCAACAATAACACAATGAACGTGTGCTTTTAGGCTCGCCTCACTATCCCAACGGAAAGTACGATATGCAAAATCAATATGGACACCATGTTCAAAAAGATTTTTCCAAAGAATTGCAACCTGTTCACCTTGTGTAATTGAATTTGTTGAAACAAGGGCAGTTCGGATTTCTGTTCCTGTCATTATATCAGCTGATTTTCTATACCAACATGAAACATAATCCAATAAACCAGCTTTTTTATCCTCTCCGAATATTTCAATTATTTCTTGTTTCTGCTGTTTAGAAACATTATTCGCCCCAACAAACGGCGGATTTCCCATTATATAATTCAGCTTATCCTTCGGCACAACGCTTTCCCAGTCCACACGCAGAGCATTGCCCTCTGTAATGTTCGCATAGCTTTTCAGCGGTAGGAAGTCAAGATTCATCTGCATTATTTCTTCGGTTTCGTGCATCATCTGACTTTCAGCAATCCAAAGGGCAGTTTTCGCAACAGTTACAGCAAAATCATTTATCTCAATGCCGTAAAACTGACCGATTCCAACCTTTATCGGAACAATATCTCCAAGAAGTCCTTGTCCGTGGTATTCAATGCTTAATGCCTCATTTTCAAGCCGTCTGAGAGAAATGTATGTTTCTGTGAGGAAGTTTCCAGAACCGCAGGCAGGGTCAAGGAATGTAAGAGATGCCAGCTTTTCACGGAATATTTCAAGCTTTGCCTTGCGTGTTTTCTCAACCTTTACGTTCTTTATTTCTTCAAGCTCTGCTTTAAGTTCATCAAGGAAAAGAGGGTCAATTACCTTGTGGATATTCTCAATTGATGTGTAGTGCATACCGCCTGAACGTCTTGTTTCGGGGTTCAAAGTGGATTCAAAAACCGCACCAAAGATAGTAGGAGAAATCTCAGACCAGTCAAATCCTGCACTTGCCTTATTTACGATGAGGTCAACAATTTCATCAGTAAATCGTGGTATTTCGATATTTTCGTCTGCAAACAAACCGCCGTTGACGTATGGAAACGCCGCAAGGTCATCTTCCATGTATGGGTCACGGTCTTCTGGCTTTGTGTCAAGAACTCGGAAAAGCTTTATTATCTCTTCTCTGATTTGCTTTGGCTGAAACTGTTTCAGATAGTTTCCAAACATTTCGTGATGACCGAAAATTCCTGCATCTTCCGCATACAGACAGAATACAAGACGTACACAGAGCATATTCAGACTTTTCAGCGTTTCCTCAGAATCAGGATTTTTGTACTGTTTCAGTATCGCATCATACAGCTTGCCGACAAGTTCTCCTGCCTTTAAGGAGATTTCCATTTCCTTTTTAAGATTTTCGTTTCCGGTATCTACAAGGAACTGTAAGCGGTAGTATTCTTTTGGCAGGTCTTTCAGAAGTATCTGCTCAGGCTCACCGTTTGGCTTGTTCATGTCGTAGATGAGAAACTCTGAAAAGTTACAGGTTACTACCCAGCGAGGGTGCTTGTCCACAGGCAGCTCAACGATGTATCTTTTAGCCTGTTGAAAAGGATTCAGAAATGTTCCGTCAGACTGCTTGATAGCCTTCCGCAAATCCTTGCCAAGACTTTTCTGCTCTATCATGACTTTTGTGCTTTCTATGTAGCCGTCAATGAAACCGGTGCTTTTGTCGATGTGTACCTGGTCCTCAAAGCTGATGAAGTGTGTGGCATCTTCAACTCCAAAAACTTTTTGAAGAAGTTCTATCCAGAATGTCTGGGACTGTCCTTTTTCGTAGCCTTTATCTTTCCAGTATTCCGCAAATTCTTTTGCGGCTTTTTTCTGCTGTTTTTCTGTTATATTCATGGCTGTCCTTTCTTAAAATTTAATTACATTTATTTTATCACATTTCATAAATTTTTACAAGTGATTTACGCTTAATACAAAAACAGCAGGCAGTCCACACATGTTGACTATCTGCTGTAGTTTTATCTTATAAAGTTTATCTGATTAAGTACTGTATTTAGGCTGATTATCTATGTGTCGGTTTTTTCGTAAAGCAAGTCATTTTGCATATATTTTCGTCTGATTTTTACGCAAATTGTTCAATATTTAAAAAATCAGGCTTATTTTTTCCCATTTTCCCATTTTTTTCAGAGGAGAGGGGGACCCCAAAAATCTTAATCATTTAAGGTTGGTTACGGTCAAAACCGCATCGAACTCCCGAAAAAAATGCCTATTTCAGCTAAAACAAAACCCCGAAATTACGCTATTCTACGTAATTTCGGGGGTCTCGTAACCTTTAAGATTACGTGATTATATTTGGTGGAGGCGAACGTGTTGGAATCCGTGTCCGTACGACCATGTAAAACAGCGATTTTCCTCGAAATTACGTCACTTTTTGACCGTAACCAATTCAAAATGATTTTTCACTTTTTCGCCTTCATTTCCCATTTTAAATTTTGCGATTTGATGTTTTGCAAATCTTGCAATTCTATCATTTTGATTATATCATAAAATTTACGAAAATGCAAGAATAACCTTCCATTTATTTTTATTCTTCGGGATCAATTTCCTCCATGATTTTCTGAGCGTTAACTGAATTAAGATACACCTGATTTATCTCTCTTTTTGCATACTGGAACGGGGTATTCACGGTGTTCTGTATCAGGTAATCCTCGAAGAAATTTTCCCAGCTGAAAAAATCCGCACTCTCAACATAGTCAGCGGTATTTTCAAGCATGTTATTAATATCATTGGTTCGTATCAAGCCTGATTTCAATATCAGCCACTCAAATGATTCAGGAAGACATAACTTGAAATTGGAAGTTGTTTGTAACTTCAATACTCTGTCGATTTCTGAGCCGAATGCTGCACCGTCTGCAATGACAAGAACCTTTTTATCCTTATGCTCATTAATCCATTTGAAAACAGCTGAGTTTGATTCAGAAGAAATACACTCAATGTCAGAATCCTGAAAATAGCTTTTATAAAACTGCAAGCCTGATTTTGAATCTTCAGTAAGCAAAATATCATATTTCAGTTTGCCGCCGGCACTATCTTTATAATAAAAGTGCCTGGCATTGGATTTATACATCTTTTTTAAACTGTGAAATCTTCCGCTTACTTTTATTTCATAGATTTCTTCTACGCTGTAAGGAAGTTCACGCAGATTTTCTCTGTTGAAGATGACGTAGTAGTTATCTGTATTTTTTATAGCTTTAGCAAATTCTTTTGTATTTAAATACTCTACACCCTCGTCAATGAAAACGATACTGTCAGAGGTATTGCTAAGTTGATTTTTCCAGTCTATATCAGTTAATGCAACACAATTCTTATCACAGGACACATTAACGCCGCTGGCTTCTCCAAATCTTGTAAAGTCGGAAATCATATCAAACATAGTGGTTTTGCCTGTGCCGCTTTTACCACGTATTATGGTGATATTTCTGTTTAAATCAAATTTGAATCTGGCATCTCTGTTTGAGATTTCAACATGATGAATTCCTTTCATAGACACCTCACACAAATTCCCCGGCTTCAGAAACAAGCTCGTGCATATTCTTTACGATTTTGCCTGTATTCATAACCTTTATTTTAAATTCGCCTTTACCAAAATCCATAAGATGACGAAGATTTATTACAACTTTGCGTTCTTCAGCAATTTTCAGAATCCATTCAGCGCAGTTATCGCCACAGGTTGACGCATTGAATATCTTAGATTTATCAAAAGCAATAAGCATCAGTGTTTTTACTCCGCCTGACAGTTTCTTTGGGCTCATATTTCCAAAAATCGGACTAAGTATTGTTCTTTCATCAATAACATCCGAATTGTCAACAGCCTTAATCATTTCCTTAGACAGAGGATTAACTATCCACTTGTCCTTGTATGTGTTATTGAAATACACATTCGTATTATAAATTACATCAGGCATATCACCAAAGTAAACATTAAGCATTGTAAATCACCTCCGATTTATTTTTGCGTAAAACATATCAGTTTATTCTATTTGAAAATGCGCTTATTTTTTCATTTATCTGATAAATTATAACTTAAATATTTTAGAAAGCTTCTTTTCAAGAGACGGTGAGAAAATATCTTTTCCAATCATGTCAGACAATATTTTCTGCAATTCAGTCGGCATGGTACGCAGTTCATTTTCTGACATTTGTTCAAGTACAGAAATCATCTCAAAAATCTGTGAATCCATAAATGGATTAGAACTGCCATGCATGATTTCTTCAAGGATATCATCAATCATTTCAAAGCTTTCTGTTTCCATAAGTTTTATGCCGCATTTTTTGCAGAAATCACTAAGTAAGGAAACAGAACGTTTTCCGCACGTCAGAATAGTTTCCGGACATGAGCCGTATTCCAGTAATTTTGTTGCAAATGCACTCACTATATTTTCAGCTTCATCAGGGTAGAATCCGGAATTTTCAATTACCCATGACTTACCGGTTTCAGGTACAGCAGTAATTACAAGTGAGGGATAAATCAAAAGCTGTTTTTCCTCATCCGGAACGGGCTGACTTGTAATAAAATGTCTGTACTCCCATGTACCGTGTTTTTTAAGCTTATTTATCCTGCCGATTAAAATATCATTTTTCATCTCCGGTTCAGGACAGGATTCAGACTTGACTTCCGGTAAATCTGTTACCGACCAGTCATAACCATTATCAGTGGGTGTAAGCAATGGCATTTTTGAATTACTGATTTCAAATCCAAGACTGATTTTATCATTGCTTTTAAGCTTTTCTGAAACTTCATGCGCAGCACGAACAGCCTCAAGCATATACTGAAAATCTGTCTGCTTTGTAATTATCCACGGAGCATAATAGGACTGAAACTTCGGAAAGTACGGATATGTATTCTTACCTTTAAGGTTAATGTTATGAGCTTTAGCGTATTTCTTAACCGATTCAGCAATATCATCAGGAATATCACATTTGTTAGTCAGCTCAAGCTGCAGACAGTTTTGAGAGATAAGCACAGCAAACGGATCAGGATTATAATCTGCATTCATCACGGTGTTCAGAGAACGAAATCCTTCATCACCGATATAAAGAGCAAGGGCTATACATTCACCAAGTTCACCCATTACACTGCAATAGCCTGTCTGACCATCAGAAAGCTTAACCGCAAATATATCTGAATCATAAAGCTTCTTCCACAGCTTGTCACTTCTGTACTGAAATGACGCTTCCAGCAGTTCATCCGGTATTGTACCGGTTTTGGGTTCAAAGTCTGAATCATCAATGTCACTGTCATCATCATAAAAATCATCTTCATCATAATACGGATATTGCTCAGGTGCCTCACCAACAGCACGAATAATAAGAGGTTCAGGTGTGTCCTCATCAAGTTCACGAAGCACCTTACACTGAAAGCGCCATTCATCACCGTAATCAAAAAGAAATTTAAAAGCCTGTCCTTTGGAAAGCCTTAACTGTGACAGCTTTATCTGGTCGGCATAAGGCGGTTCTTCGCTGTACGGACTGTTATATGCGTTAATTTGTGACCACCACTTGTTATCCATGAAAAACGAATACAGATGATCAAAATCAAAATCAAACGCATCAAGAATACAGCCTGCAAAGTAGTCAAGAGTTTTTTTGCCTGAAATCTGTATATGACGGTAACAGCCTGTTCCCAATGATACGCTTATTACATACGATATTTTACTTTTTTCTATTTTTGATTTCATACTATCATCCTAACATTTTAAAGTTTATTCGAATATTTAAAAACTCTCTTTTATAATATTCGATTCATTTTTCCCATTTTCCCATTTTTTTCGAAGGAGAGGGGTAAGCTCAAAATCTTAATCATTTAAGGTTGGTAACGGTCAAAACCGCATCGAACTCCCGAAAATATTCCGGTTTTTGAGCAAGAAAAAAGCCTGTATTGCGTGGTTTTACGCAATACAGGCGAATTCGCTTACTTTGCGAAAACGTGGTTATACATGGTGGAGGCGACGGGAGTCGAACCCGTGTCCGAAAACCGATCCCCACAACTTTCTACGAGTGTAGTTTATCCTTTGACATTCCCTCTGCCGGACGCTGACAAACAAGCTTCCGGTTTCAGTAGTTCCTCATACATTCAAGCGGACGGAACACTCCGCAGGAACGTTCACCACTAATCGATGCCCGGGCCCCGGCCGTGGTACTCCGGGGGCGGACAGTAGCAGACTTAGGCTGCTACAGCGTAGCTGTTTGAGCTAACTGTAATATTATTTCTAGCGTTTATATTTAAACGTGGTGCAGTTTTAAGAGATTACGCCTGCTCTACTCGCTTATTGTGCTTCAAAGTCCCCGTCGAAACCTTTACGCCCCCATTAGAAGTTGTTTTTCACTGCCCTTTCGATCTGACGCTTAGCATCCTTTCTTGCGGCGTCCTCACGCTTGTCATAAAGCTTTTTGCCCTTGCACAGTCCGAGCTGAACCTTAACCCTTGAGCCTTTGAAATAAAGTGACAGCGGTATAAGAGTAAGCCCATCCTGCTTCACCTTGCCGAAAAGCCTGTTGATCTCCTTCCTGTGCATGAGAAGTTTCCTGACCCTCATCGGGTCACGGTTGAATATATTCCCCTTTTCGTAAGGAGAAATGTGCATGCCCTTTATAAAAAGCTCACCCTTGTCTATGGAACACCAGCTGTCCTTTAGGTTTACAGACCCCTGTCTTAGCGACTTGACTTCTGTTCCCACAAGCTCTATTCCGGTTTCCATACTCTCAATAACGAAGTATTCATGCCGTGCTTTTCTGTTTTCAGTTATAGTTTTAAAATTTTCCTTTGACATTATGAATACCTCCCTGTTTATCGAGTACTTTATTATATAATATTTTTTTTCATTTGTCAAGACTCTTTAAGGGATTTAATATAAATTTATTTTTTTAAATAGCCCACCGCACCGGGCAGATAGATTTAAAATCTGACGACTCACCTCCCTGACAGGATTTTATATGCACGCTGTAAATGTTTTTACAAGTTGACGCAAAAGGCTGTAACTTTTCTGCACCATAAATCTGCAGTCTGTCGAATTGTTTTATAAAAAACTTTTCTTTAAAAATCCTTGACATATTGCCTGCTGTGTGATATAATAAAAAAGCTTTAAGTGATGCGCCAGTAGCTCAGCTGGATAGAGTGACTGGCTACGAACCAGTAGGTCGGGG
>JBJEQU010000204.1:0-11433 GCA_051881935.1 Porcipelethomonas sp.
TATTTTCATACTGCCCGGAGTTCTTGCCTGCGCAGATAAGCTGATATGCAAAAATAAGAACAGATGATAATACTTCACATGCTGTTGTATATGTCTTTCATAATAGTTTCTTTTTCATCCAATGAATAAAGGCTGGGTAATCGTGTTACGCAAGCCTTTCTTTTTTTGTAATATTTAGTTCAACCCAGAAAGTACTTCCGACATTTTCAGTACTGACCACACCGCAGGTTCCGGAGTGAATATGAACTATCTGTTTTACAATCGGGAGTCCAAGTCCGGACACGCCCTGTTTATTGCGCTGACGGAAGGTATAGTATCTGTCCCAGATATGTATCAGCTGTTCTGATGGTATACCTTTTCCGAAGTCTGTAACTTCAAGTCTGACACGGTCATCAGCTTGTTTCAGGGTAACTGAAATTTTTTTGCTGTCACCTGTGTGACGTACAGCATTGTCAATGAGGTTGTAGATAACACGTTCAAGCTGTCTTTCACAGCCGTTTACCGACATATTTCCGGCAATATTTTTTTCAATAATCCCACCAGAGCTGCGGAAAAGCGGTTCAAACTGTGAAATGACTCCGTTTACCAGCAGACTGAAATCAACGGCAGAGAAATCAGCATTACGACCGTTTGCCTGCAATTCAGAATATTCCAGTATCTCATTGACCAGATCTGTCAGTCTGTCAGATTCTCTGATAATGATTTCTGTATCATCAATGCGCTGTTTTTCATCATTGCCGAAATCCTTAATACTTTCGGCATAACCCTTTATCATAGTAAGAGGAGTACGCAGGTCATGGGAAACGTTAGCAAGCAGTTCACGCTGAAAGTTGTTAGCCTCATGCAGTTTTTCATTGGTGTTATTCAATGTATCTCCGAGTTTATCCAGTTCAGAACAGAAACCTTTGTGGAGTTCCCCGCTGTAATCATCAGTACCGAGTCTTTCTGCCTGCCTGGAAATTTCAGCAATGGGCTCTGAGAATTTTTTGGATATCAGACAGGCAAGAACAAAGGCAACGATCAGTGAGGCAATAGTTACCAGCAACAACAGTGCTTTGATTATCTTTGCCGTTTCCCCCACAGGATCAAGAGCTGTGCTGACGTAGAGGATATTTCCGGAAATATAAGTGCCATAAACATATAGTGTATCTGTTTTATATTCTGTTATTCCGTTTTCGCTTTCTTTCAGTGCTGAAAGAAAATCCTCATACCCGTCCGGAAGATTGCGGTAATTTGCTTTCTGCCAGTTCATTTCTTCAGACTGATGATATGGATTTTCGTTATCATTCTGATAGCTGTCATTGTAAATCTGGTGATAAGTGCTTTTATATTCATCGGCACTGTAATATATATTTCCGTTCTCATCAGTCAGATAAATGAGCAGAAAATTATTAAGAGCAAGATCATCAATAATTTCCGTATCACCGCCGCTGTCAATAATAGTCTGTGCAACATTTCTTGTATTGTTTATCAGCATATTGTTGTAGAAATCCTGAAGAAAAACGGTTTGCAGAATCCACAGAACAGAGAATATAATTGCCGCAAATATCACGAAATACATACACAGCTTCATACGGAATGACCAGACGCTACTTTTCAAATTTATATCCAACTCCTCTCACTGTATGGATCTTATTCCGGTATGAACCGATTTTTCTGCGAAGGAGTTTTATCTGCCAGTCAACGGTTCTGTCGTCACCGTAATATTCATAGCCCCATACTCCGTCGAGTATCTTATCTCTTGTAAGGACGATTCCTTCATTGCGGACAAGAAATATGAGCAGGTCATATTCTTTAGCAGTAAGCTCAGCTTTTTCACCGTCAACAAACACATTATGACCGGGGACATCAATTTCCAGACCGTCAAATTTCAGCAGGCTGTTATCTGTATTTGCAGGAATATCATGCTTATGCCGCTTAATGATAACATTAACCCGTGCCATAAGTTCTTTAGGGGAGAAAGGTTTGGTTAGATAATCGTCCACGCCCACCTCAAAGCCAAACAGCTTATCATATTCGGTGCCTCTTGCCGAAAGCATAAGCACCGGTATGTCTTTTTCCCTGCGTATTTCCTTGCATGCCTTGAAACCGTCCATTTCCGGCATCATAACGTCCATTATAATCAGATCAAAATCCTCTTTTCTGCATAATTCAACTGCCTCTGAGCCGTCAGCTGCTTCGGAAGTTTCATAGCCGTCACGTTCAGCATAACGTTTTATCAGCTGGACTATCTCAGCTTCATCATCAACAATAAGAATTCTCGACATTAATTTCACCTCTGTTCAATTATACACAAAAATTCAGACCTTTGCAAGAAACTGAAAGGTCTGAATTATTAATGGGGGGAATTATTTATGATTTACAGTTATTACTCTGCAGAATTTGTCTGTTTGCCGCTGTTATAGCTGTAGCCTGTCTTAGCAGACTCGAATTCGCTGCTTTCATTTTCCTGTGCATACTTTGTGCCGTTTATCTTACCAGTGTTGAAGCTGAATTCAGTCTTGTCAGCGTCCTCATCTGCTCCCTCAGCGTCAGCGTACTGTGAACCCTTCTGCTGACCGCCTACATAACTGTATTCTGACTTGTCGACTGTTGTTTCAGCTTCTGTGCTTTCCTCAGCCTCAGCCTCTTCTACCTCTGTTTCCTCAGGCTCTTCGCTGTCAGTCTTTTCAGCAGGAGTATACTTTGTACCGTTCACCTTGCCGGTGTTAAAGCTGAACTCAGTCTTGTCAGCGTCCTCATCTGCGCCTTCAGCGTCAGCGTACTGTGAACCCTTCTGCTGACCGCCCACATAGCTGTATTCTGACTTATCGACTGTTGTTTCAGTTTCAGCTTCAGTTTCTGTGCTTTCTTCAGCCTCAGTGCTTTCCACAGCTTCTGTTTCTTCCGGCTCTTCATTGTCAGCAGTTTCAGCAGGAGTGTACTTTGTACCGTTCACCTTGCTGGTGTTAAAGCTGTATTCAGAAGTATCAGGCTTTTCTGAAGGTTCTTCTGCAACTGTTTCAGCTGCCTTTGAAGTGTAATTGTTCTCGCAGGCAAACGCTGCAAGTGAACTTCCGGCAACTGCCATAACAGCCAGTGATGAAGCCAGTGCGATAATTTTTTTGTTTTTCATAGTTACAAGTCCTTTCTTGATTCAGAGCTTATGCTCTGTTTTTTAGTATCTTTATTGTAATCCACTTTTTTGGAGTGATTTTGGAACGAATGTGGAACTTGTGTGGAATTTTTCCGGTATCCGGGGAATCAATTGATTTCAGTTCCGCTTATAAAAGTTCCGCCCTCATAGTAGCTGCCAAAAATGTTACTGCAGTCCGTAACCTCTGCATTATTGTACAGTGAAGCGTTTACAGATCCCGGAGCGTAAAGAATACCGTATGAATTGAATGAACTGAATGAGGAATTGAGGTAGGAAAGAACATTTCCGTTTTCATCAACAGCTGCTATATCGGCAAGTGCGCCGACGTTTGAATTATAGATCACCTTATCAGCATATTCACCCACATATCCTGCAACGTCCTGACTCCACAGGTCCTTTGATGAACCAATTGCAAGTACTTTTCCGCCATTGAAGGAAATAGTTGAAGTCATTCCGTCTGAAGCGTCAATGGCTGTGTTTCCCGTGATTGATAAACGTATAAGCACTGCTGTACCGCCGTTGAATTCGATAAGACCATTTGAATCCATAACGTCTGCTCTTGCTTCTGCATAGACAAAACCGCCGTTCATGACAAGAACTTTTTCTTCGCTGTCTTCACCGCCTACGTTGAAACCGTCATCGCCGGCAGAAACGCTTATCAGTCCTCCGTCAATCTGAATATAGGACTTGGATTCGATTCCCTCATTGCCTACAGTAACATTGATTTTTCCGTCATTAATGAGAATTTTTCCGTTTGCCTGTATTCCTTTTGAAGAAGTACCGCCGTTAATGTTCAGCTCTCCGCCGTTTATAGTGAATGTACCGTTGAGATAAGTTTCGTCAGACCTTACTGCATCGTCATTTGCAGTTGTTATATTTATAGTTCCGCCGTTTATGGTAATGGAATTATCTGCCTTGATACCTTTTGAACTGATTTCACCGCCGCTTCCCTGTGCGTCAACTGTAATAGTACCGCTGTTAATAGTTAAATCACGTTCAGCCTGAATACCATCACCTGTCTTTGATACAGCGTTTACTGTACCGCCGTTGATTACTATAAATCCGTCCTGCGGATCGTCTGTCTCATTGGATTTAATTGCGTCTCCGCTTTCAGATACAGCAGTAATGATAAGGTTGGAATAATCACCGCTGCCGCCGTTTTCAGGCAGTTTATCTGGATCGCCTATTCTGACTGAGTCCTTACCTCTGACAGCCTCGTCAACAGCGGTTACATTGATCGTTCCGTTGAAGATCCTCAGATCATTCTTGCTGACTATTCCGTCCTCACAGTTTCCATAGACATTAAGTGTTCCCTTGCCCTTGATTTTCAGATCATCGCAGGAATAAATTGCTCCCACCTTGCCGTCTGCATTTGTGTAGCTTGTACCGTCTGAAATTGTGTTTACCGTGTCCGTCTTTGCGGTGATAACGCACTCATCTCCGATATTTGCAACATAAACAGGTGAGTCACTGCTGTTGGAAAGCCCAAGACCGCTGAATGTGAGTGTAACAACGCCTTCAGGATAAAGAGTCTTGTCAACATCAACAATGAGCTGACCGCTGTCAGAATTGCCGGTAACTTCGTATTCGCCCGGCTTTGTAATGGTAACGGTCTGACCGTTGACTGTGATGCAGTCGCTTTCAGTGACAACTGTACCGTTTTCGTCCCTGATCGTCACTGAAGGCTCTTCATAAGTGATGGAATATGCACTTGCCGCAGGTTCGGCAGGTTCTTCCGGAGTTCTGAGAAGAGAACGCCTGAGCAGTATCATATCAAAGACATTTATAATATTATCACCGTTCATGTCAGCGTTTGCATATGCCTCATCGGACAGCAATCCTTTGCGGACAAGGTAGCTTTGCAACAGAACGCCGTCAGCAACGCTTACTGTTCCGTCACTGTTCAGATCCCCTTTCAGTGCAGATCCGGATTCCGCAAAAACTGAGAGTGCATTTACAGAGCATGCTATAGCTGCCGACACAGCCACAGCACAGCTTCTCTTAAAAAATCCTTTATGCATAGAAATTGACCTCCTTTTTTACTCATTGTAAATCAGGAGGTCGGAATCAATATGGAATTTATGTGGAATTGTCTTGGATTATATTTTCTCCATTTTAAAATTATGTGGTATTTTCTTTAAAAAAATCTTATTATTAACCAGAATGATAGCAATAAACAGCCACGCAAGGATTAAAACAGTATGATTTGTCTCATTGATGGAAACAAAAGCCATGATAACAAGCAGAGCAGAGTTTATTATAACCTTAACTGCATTGACTTTAAAATTTACCTAAAATACGTTTTAAAACTTTATTGAATATATCTTGATAAAAAAGAACTTTGTCCCAATATCAAGAGCAAAAGTTCTTGTTACCATTCTGGAGAAGACATGACATTTTCCAAATGATTGATAGAAAACAAACAACACCAATAGCTTGCCTCTGCATTATGTAGAGAGCATTTTCCAACCACTTGTATCCATTGTTCTTTTCCGTAGGTTTTCTTTAATTATTCAATATTTTCTCTTTTAAAGTAATCGTGCATATAATTATCGCCTTAGCTAAGTATTATATACCAATTATACCACATTTTAGGCTATAATTCAAGTTGATTAGTACAAAAGACAGATACCTCTCGTGGAAGTATCTGTCTTTCGTTGTTATAGCCCGCTGTATAGGTCTTTACATAATAGTTGCCCTAAAACTTCTATATGAGTACCGACCTAAAGGAGCGTTCTTAATTTTTTTATTTCTCACCTGTTGCTAAATATTTTGCGATTGCCGCAGCATCACGGACATTTATATTTCCGTCTCCGTTAAAGTCTGCGGAATCAGGAAGCTCATCTGCCTTGCCCTGCGCAAGCCTTTGTGCGATAAACGCGGCGTCTCTGACATTTACCACGCCGTCACCGTTGGCGTCGCCTTCCAATGCTGCCGGCTGAGTTGTGACAGACGAATCCGAAACGCTTGTTGCAACTGTTGTCCCCGTAGTCGGAACAGATGTTGTTACTGCCGGGGTTGAAATGACAGGAGCTTCACCAAGTGATTCAAAACTTCGTTCGTATTTCTCGGCATATTCCTGAGCAGTTGAGTTTTCATATCCATAGATTACTGCTGTATCACATATTGTAAATTCATAATCATAAATTTCACATTCCGGATTTTCTATTGTTATGCTTTCAAGACTTGTACAGCCGGAGAATACATAATTTTCAATACTCGTTATACAGTCGGGGATAGTTATGCTTGTAAGGCTTGAACAGTCCTGAAATGCACATTCTCCTATACTTGTAACGCTGTCTGGAATTGTTATGCTTGTAAGAGCAGAACAACCCTGAAATGCACATCCTCCTATACTCGTCACTGGCAGACCGTCAATTTCGGATGGGATATCGACCGAGACAGCGGATGTGTCACAATCGGAAATTTCAACATAATCGTAAGTTCCGTTATCGTCCCCGTCAACCTGTCTGTAGGACAGATACTCCCCATACTGCAATTCATCACTATAGCTTTCAGCCGATGCGATTAGAGGGTGTACCTCCCTGTTGTGCATATTGCACATGTTAGTGTTGTCAAAACACTTGCTATTTGTCTTTTCATACAAATAACCTCCTATGAATTTTTTACCCTTTTATTTTATCATATATCCCATAATTTGTCAAATATTTTCAGCTCAGTTCGATAATCTCCTCAAACATCTCATCATTTTCATTTTTCAGTTTTTCTATCTCAAGGCATTTTGAATTCATAAGCTCGAAATCCGAATATATTTCTTCCTTTGAAATTTCCTCCTGAAGCAGAGAAAGGGTATTTTCATTTTCTTCAATAAACCTTTCAAGCTCCTTTACTCTTGCCTTTTTCTTTGCCTCTGCGGCACGCTGTTCCTTTGATTTGTAAGTGCGGATATTCTTTTCCTTTGCGGCAGCCTCTGCCTTTGCCGCCTTTTCAGCGTCCAACGCCTGCTGTGCCTCCTGCTCACGCTTTCTGGTAATATCAAGGTAATAATCGAAATTGCCGGCGAACATCTCCGTTCCGTCAGAGCGTATTTCAAGTATCTTTTCGGGAATCCTGTTAAGCAGGTAACGGTCATGGGAGACGAAAATAATAGTTCCGTCAAACTCGTCAAGAGCCTGTTCCACCGCTTCCTTTGCCGCAAGGTCAAGATGGTTTGTCGGCTCGTCCAGAATAAGCACGTTCCCCTTTTCAAGCATCATCAGCGCAAAGCATACCTTTGCACGTTCGCCGCCGCTTATTACTCCTGTTTCCTTGAAAACATTCTCTCCCTTTATTCCCACGCTTCCCAGCAGGGAACGGATATCCAGGTCGGTCAGTATAGGATAATGCCTGTGAAGCTCATCAATTACAGTATTGTATGGGTCAAGGTTTGCACTTTCCTGCTCAAAATAGGAAATTCTCACATTTGATGCCCAGCGTATTTTTCCGCTGTGGGGCAGCATACCCTGAAGTATTTTAAGAAAAGTGGATTTTCCGATGCCGTTTTCGCCGATAATTCCAAGCTTCTCCCCACGTTTTATCTCGAAGGTGATATGCTCCGCAAGAAGCTTCCTGCCGCTTCCCTGCCCTACAGAAATATCAACGTCCTTAACGTCCAGAATGTCAAAGGGAGGTGTAACCTTATATTCAAAATGGAGATTGGGCTGATTGGAAACTTCAACCGGCTTTTCGATCATCTCCATTTTTTCAAGTGCCTTTTCACGGCTTTTTGCACTGGCGGCAGTGGACGCTCTAACCTTATTTTTTGCTATATACTCCTCATGCTTTGCGATTTCCTTCTGCTGTGCCTCATACTCACGCTGACGGCGCTTTACACTGTCCTTTTTAAGTCCGGTAAAGGCGGTATAATTGCCCTTGTAGCGTGTCAGCTGACCAAATTCAATCTCACAGACGGAAGTCACAACCTTGTCAAGAAAATACCTGTCATGAGATACTATCAGCAGTGCGCCCTTATAGTCTTTCAGATAGTCCTCAAGCCACAGAACCGTTTTGAAGTCCAGATGGTTTGTAGGCTCGTCCAGTATAAGCAGGTTCGGCTCTTCAAGGAGAAGCTTTGCAATGGCAAGACGGGTTTTCTCGCCGCCGCTGAAACCGCTGATAACACGGTTGTATTCCCTTTCGGTAAATCCCATGCCGTTGAGGACTGTTTTTATTTTTACTTTTATATTGTAGCCGTCATTGGCTTCGTAGTATGCCGCAAGCCCCGAATATTCCTCGGATATACTTTCATCTACATGAGCCGATTCATTCATCAGCTTTTCAAGCTCTTTCATCCGTTCAAGAACACTGTCCAGCTTTGAAAACACACTTTTCATTTCCTCAATTACAGTACTTTCTCTGTCCAGTCCGGACATCTGTTCAAGATATCCCACTGAAGCTTTGGAGGAAAAGGAAACAATACCATCCTTTTCGGTAGTGCGGTCAGGAAGCTCCTTTCCTGTCAGGATACGCAGAAGTGTGGTCTTTCCGCAGCCGTTTACCCCTACGATACCGATCCTGTCCTTTTCGTCAATTGACAGGCTTACATTTTTAAGTATCTGTCTGCCGTCATAGTATTTGTTTATATTTATTAGATTAGCAAGCATTTTTTCGTATTCTCCGTTTGTTCTGGTTTCTTATTAATAAGGAAATTATAACATAAATCACGATGAAATGCAATGATACTAATCCCTTTAAACTAACATAGATTACAGTTTTGAGGATTAGTATAAAACAAAAGAATCCGCCTCACTTCTTTACACATTTTCAATAATATGCTACAATATACAAATAAGATAAAAAGGAGTCAGAAAAATGATAGCATTAATCGCCGCCTTTGACCGTAATCGGGTAATCGGAAAAAACGGACGCATACCCTGGAACATACCGGGAGAGCAGAGCCGTTTCCGCAGGCTTACAACCGGTAACGCCGTGATTATGGGAAGACGCACCTTTGAAGAAATCGGGAAACCACTGTCCCACCGGATGAATATTATCGTCTCCGGCACCAGACAGTTTACCGGTGAAAATTGCTGTACTGTCAGTTCCCTCGGAAAAGCGGTCGAACTGGCAGGAACCCACGATATTTTTATTTCCGGCGGTGCTTTATTGTATGAGGAGGCTCTCCCCATTGCGGACAAAATGTATATTACCGAAATCGATGCCGAATTTGAGGGCGATACTTTTTTCCCCGATTTTTGTCAGGAGGAATTTATAAAGGAAACATTACAGACCTTCTCTGGTGAGATACCATACACCTATGTCACCTACACACGCAGGTGATATCCTGCTGTCTTTATCGGGTTATGATCCGGAGCAGTGATGCTATTGACATTGCATTCCAAATGTGATATTATGGGAATGTATTGTTCCTCCAATGAAAGCTTGCCAAAAGAACAAGGAAAAAAACGCAGGAATACTGGCGTATTTCAAGGATTTTGACGCAGTTATTTTGGATTTTCGACAAGTATTTGGCGGCAAGGTTTTGTTGGTGGAGCAATATAAGCAGAGTAGTAAACCGAGCGTAAAGTGCCTTCCGGACGGGGAGTTGCTGGAGGGACGAAAGAACAGAAGGTTTTGCGGTTCGGTTTTCGCATCCCGCTGCTGCATACTGGATATAATAGCACGGTGTCCTCTATGTGGCGAACGCAGACAATAGAGGACGCCTTTTTTGCGTCCCGACAATAACTGACCTATAATACGGAGGGAAACAGCATGAATTATAAGGAAGCGAGAGAATACCTGAACAGGCTTGCCGCAAATGGCAGTATTCTCGGTCTGGAACGCATGAAAGCGCTGCTCAGACAGCTTGGCGATCCGCAGGACACTCTGAAATTTATCCACATTTCCGGAACCAACGGCAAGGGGTCTGTACTGGCGTATATTTCAACTGTTCTGACCGGTGCAGGGTATACGACCGGGAGATATATTTCCCCGACGCTGTTTTCATACCGGGAACGCATTCAGGTGGACGGAAGGGAAATAGGAAAAGATTCCCTTGCCTTCCATGTTACTGAAATTGCGGAGGCTATAGAAAAAATGCAGACAGAAGGCGAAGAAACACCTACATTGTTTGAAGCGGAAACTGCAATGGCTTTCCTTTATTTTAAGGAAAAAAAATGTGATATTGTGGTACTGGAAACCGGTCTGGGAGGGGCAAAAGACGCAACAAATGTTATTGATACGACAGTGATGGAAATAATAACTCCCATCAGCACGGACCATACGGCAATTCTTGGTGATACGCCTGAAAAAATTGCCGCAGAGAAAGCCGGCATAATAAAGCCTGATACCATAGTTGTTTCAGCAAAGCAGCATCCGGAGGCAGAACAGGTCATCACAGAAACCTGCCGGAGGAAAAACTGCGGTTATCATGCAGTTGATACCTCCTGCATCAGGGACATTCACTATGGTTGTGAGCGGCAGTCCTTTTCCTACCGTTCATGGAAGGACGTCCAGATCTCCCTTGCCGGAAGCTGTCAGATACACAATGCAGCCCTGGCACTGGAGGCATTGGACGCACTGCGAAAAACCGGATTTTCACTTCCCGATAGGCAGATATATGAGGGACTTCTTCACACTCAGTGGAGAGGACGTTTTACTGTCATCTGCCCAAAACCAACAGTGATCATGGACGGGGCCCACAATCCGGCAGCGGCAGAAGAACTGCGCCGTTCTCTGGAGCTGTATTTCAAGGAAAAAAAGCTTTATTATATTTTCGGCATGTTTCAGGATAAGGACTATAAAAAAGTCATAGAACTGACTGCTCCCCTTGCGGAGCATATTATTACTGTGGAAACACCGGATAATCCGAGGTCACTGCCGGCAGAAAAGCTTGCAGAAGCAGCTGCCGCAGTAAATCCCTCTGTGGAGGCGGCAGAAAGTATACAGCAGGCAGTTTCAAAAGCTTTGGCACTGGCGGAGGATGAAGACGCCGTTATTATTTTCGGTTCCCTGTCTTTTCTGGGAGAAGCGGAAAGGGCTGTACTAAGCAGCTGCAATACAGCAGAAGGAGCGGAGACCTATGGAAAGAATTAATAAGATATGCAGTCACGCTCTGTGGCGCAGCTATGTAAACAGGATAACCGAACTGGAAAAGGATCGTATTTTCTGCGGTCATGATACAAGCCATTTTCTTGATGTTGCAAGACTGGCATATATTGAAGATCTGGAACGTGGTCTGAAAATCCCAAAGGAACTTATCTATGCCGCCGCACTGCTTCATGATATCGGAAGATATCTTGAATATCTTGAGGGCATACCCCATGATAAAGCAAGTGCGATGCTGGCAGGTGACATAC
>JBJEQU010000205.1:0-11433 GCA_051881935.1 Porcipelethomonas sp.
TCTGGCAAATATCTTGCATTTTATCAGATGAGGTGATATAATAATACATTGTAGTGAGTTATGAGCACGCTCTTGTTTAAAATATTAAAATACCGAACGGAGATATATATGAAGGGAATAATCCTTGCCGGAGGATCCGGCACACGTTTATATCCGCTTACAAAGGTAACATCAAAGCAGCTGCTGCCTGTGTATGATAAACCAATGATTTTTTATCCCCTGTCAACATTGATGCTTGCGGGAATAAGAGATATCCTTATAATCTCAACACCGGTGGATACTCCGAGATTCAGGACGCTGCTGGGTGACGGAACGGATCTGGGAATCAATCTTTCGTACGAGGTACAGGAGAGTCCTGACGGACTGGCACAGGCGTTTCTGATCGGTGAAAAATTTATCGGGAATGACTCGTGTGCTATGATTCTCGGGGACAATATTTTCTATGGCGGATGGTTCAGAAGAAATCTTATAGAAGCTGTGAAGAATGCCGGAGAAGGAAAGGCTACAATATTCGGATACTATGTCACGGATCCGGAAAGATTCGGAATCGTTGAATTTGATAATGACAGAAACTGCATATCTGTTGAGGAAAAGCCGGAAAATCCCAAGTCAAATTATGCCATTACGGGCTTATATTTTTATGATAACAGAGTAGTTGAAATGGCTAAACAGGTCAGACCTTCGGCACGGGGGGAGCTTGAGATAACAGACTTAAACCGTCTCTATCTTGAACAGAATGATCTTAAGGTTCAGATTCTTGGACGAGGATTTGCATGGCTTGATACAGGAACGATGGAAAGCCTTATGCAGGCTTCAACGTTTGTTCAGACGGTACAGAACCGGCAGGGAGTCGTTATATCGGCTCCCGAAGAGATTGCGTATCATGAAAAATGGATAAGCCGGGAACAGCTTATCAGAGCTGCCAGGCTTTATGGAAAATCCCCGTATGGTGAACATTTAATGAGAGTTGCAGAAGATAAACTGATTTTCTGACAGGAGATAAAATATGACTATTCTCGTAACAGGCGGCGCAGGCTTTATCGGCGCAAATTTTGTATACTTACAGCTTGAAGAACATCCAGGAGACAGAATTATATGCCTTGACAAGCTTACATATGCAGGAAATCTCTCGACACTTGAGGAGGCTCTGAAGAATCCGGATTTCAGATTTGTCAGGGCTGATATCTCTGACAGGGAAACGGTTGAAAAACTTTTTGAACAGGAAAAGCCTGATATCGTAGTAAATTTTGCAGCGGAATCCCACGTAGACCGTTCCATCGAAGATCCGGGTATTTTTATTAAAACTAACATTATGGGTACACAGGTGCTCATGGATGCCTGCCGCAAGTATGGTATAGAGCGCTACCACCAGGTTTCAACAGACGAGGTTTACGGCGATCTTCCCCTTGACAGACCTGATCTTTTCTTTACGGAAGAGACGCCTATCCGCACAAGCAGTCCATACAGTTCATCAAAAGCAGGGGCTGATCTGCTCGTTCTGGCATATTACAGGACATACGGACTTCCTGTGTCCGTCACGAGATGCTCAAATAACTATGGACCCTATCATTTTCCGGAAAAGCTTATCCCTCTGATGATAAGCAGAGCGCTTGCAGATCAGCCGCTTCCTGTTTACGGCAGAGGCGAAAATGTCAGAGACTGGCTTTACGTTAAGGATCACTGTAAGGCTATAGACCTAGTTATGCGCAAAGGCAGAGAAGGTGAGGTTTACAATATAGGCGGGCACAACGAAAGAACAAACCTTGAGGTCGTAAAGACGATACTTAAAGAACTTAATAAGCCGGAAAGCCTTATTACTTTTGTTACAGACCGTCCCGGGCACGATATGAGATACGCTATTGACCCGACTAAAATTCATACGGAACTTGGCTGGCTTCCTGAAACAAAGTTTGAAGAGGGAATCAAGAAGACCATACAATGGTATCTTGACAACAAAAAGTGGTGGCAGGATATTGTTTCCGGTGAATATCAGAATTATTTTGATAAGATGTATAAAGAAAAGGGAAGAGCATAAGGTGGATTTGTGTAATTCCAACAGAAAATTGATGCAGTGAACAGAAAAGGAGAATATAAGCAAATGGTAATTCCGGAAAATAATATTTCTGTTATTGCAGTAGTTGTAACATATAATAGAAAAGAATTGCTTATGGAGTGTCTGGAAGCAATTCTGAAACAGTCGCATCCTGTGGATAAGGTCGTTCTGATCGATAATAACAGCAATGATGGTACATACGAATTGCTTGGGGAAAAAGGGTATATTGACAACAGCAGGATCGAATATGCTAAGATGGATGAAAATCTCGGGGGTGCCGGCGGCTTTCATGAAGGTATGAAACGCTGCCGTGATTACCAGTATGACTGGATCTGGATCATGGATGATGATACTATCCCCAATACTGAATGTCTTGAAAAATTACTGGAGGCGGACAGAAAAATATCGGAGGAAAGCTCTGATAAAAACAATTGCCCTAAACCTTCTTTCTTTGCCAGTTCAATATATGGACCTGAGGGAGAATTTATGAATCTTCCTGAGGTGAGCAATAAACCATCACCTAACGGGTATGCATACTGGTATAAATATCTCAGTCAGGGTATGATTTCGATTTCCTCTGCAACATTTGTATCCATTCTTGTACGAAAGGATGCTGTTGACAAATGCGGTATCCCCTGTAAGGATTATTTTATCTGGGGAGATGATACTGAATATACAAGAAGGCTGACAAAATATTATGGGGATGCATATTTCGTGGGCGACAGCATAGCCGTTCACAAAAGAGTAGGTGCAAAGGCACTTGATATAAATTATGAAAATAACCCTCAGCGTCTTAAAATGTTCCATTATTACTATCGGAATCAGATCATTAATAATAAATATTACGGATTCAGAATCCATCCGTATGTACAATTATGCAAGTCAGTGCTGATGCTGTTTCGGGGAATTGGCAATTCGCTTAAATTCAGAAGAGCGAAAGCTAAATTTATAGGTACTGTTGAGGGAATATGTCAGTATAAAAAGTTTAAGAGATATATTGATTCACAGATAAAGGAGTAGTCTGCGGCTGTAAAATGACATGCATATCACACCGGAGGATCATATAATGTTAAATATTACCGAGGAAGAGATAGTTAGGGATTGGGGAAATTTCGATATAAATAAGCCTGCCGTATCAATAAGGTGTACTGCATTTAATCATGAAAAATATATTTCGCAGTGTCTTGATGGCTTTCTTTTGCAGAAAACAAATTTTCCCTTTGAAATAGTAGTTCACGATGATGCGTCAACAGACAGGACAGCTGAAATAATACGCACGTATGAAGAAAAATATCCAAATATCATAAAGCCTATTTATGAAGCTGAAAACCAGTATTCAAAAAAAGACGGATCCTTGAGGAGAATTCTTAACGCAAATATGAAAGGCAGATATATTGCTCTTTGTGAAGGTGATGATTTCTGGACTTCTCCAGAAAAGCTTCAGAGGCAGTACGATGCTCTGGAAAGTCATCCGGAATGCACCATAGCATACTGCCGTGTGCAGTTTGCTGATATAAACGGAAAGCCGACAGATTATATTGCACCTCCCGTAAGTCAGCTTAAAGAAGGCGTTGTTACTCTTGAAAAATTCACAGAGGTTGAGTTTAAAGGGGGATTCTGGTGCTTTCATACTTCAAGTTTTTTTATCAGATCGGAAGTTTTGTTTGAATTTGCAGATGTAATTTTAAATGAATTTAAAAATTTTCCTTATACAGATCTCCCGACAGAGTTATACTGTCTTACCCGGGGTAATGGTTATTTTGTTGACCTGGTTCAGGGATGCTACAGGACAATGTCAGGGGGATTCAGTAATTATATTATAAAATATCCGGAAACTGATATAAGGAATCAGGAAAGACTGATTATGGCACTGAAGGATTTTGATAAATATACGTACTATAAATATCATGAGAATATAGAATACAGGATTCTTAGGGCTGATTATAAAAAGGCGGTAATAGAGGCAGGCAATAAGCGTGAACAGTGCAAGGTCTCGCTGCGCCGGAAATACCGTAAGATCTTTGGATTAAAGCAAAGATTAAAGCCGCTGGCATATTTGATTTGTCCGGCTCTTTTTGAAAAGCTGAAAAATATAAAAAACGGCAGATAGTTCTGTTCCAGATAATGAAGTCTGGATATGATATCGGAAATTTATTTTAACGAAGCATCAGGTGTTTGAAAGAATGAATAATAATGAAGTACATGAGTCGAAAAAGAGCATAATTACGTCTCTTATTTACAAATTTGTTGAGAGATGCGGCTGTCAGGGAATATCTTTTGTTGTGCAGATTATATTGGCACGTTTGCTTGATCCTACAGATTACGGCGTTCTGACGCTCCTGACAATTTTTATTACTGTTTCTCAGGTGTTTGTCCAGAGTGGATTTAATACTGCTCTCATCCAGAGAAAAGATGTGACCCGGAAGGATTATTCTTCAGTATTTTATCTTAGTCTGAGTATAGCAGTGGTGCTGTATATAGTACTCTTTTTTGCGGCGCCGTTTATTGCGGATTTCTATGATATGCAGCAGCTTAAAGATGTATTGAGAGTTCTTGCACTTATACTTATTCCAGGTGCATTCAACTCGATCCAGAATGCTAAGATAGCCAAAGAAATGCAGTTTAAAAAACTGATGTACTGTACGATCGTATCGGTTGTTATTTCAGGTACAGTAGGAATAGTGATGGCATATATGGGCTTTGGTGTCTGGGCGTTGGTGGGACAGCAGCTTTCAAATCAGATATCTATTTGTATAATAATGCTTCTCGTTGTAAAATGGCGCCCTATGGCGGTATTTGAAATAAGCAGAGTGAAGCAGCTCTTTTCGTTTGGCTGGAAGCTGCTTTGTTCATCGCTTCTGGATACTGTCTATCAGAATCTGAGAAGTCTGGTCATAGGTAAAAAATATAGTTCCTCAACGCTGGGATACTATAACAGGGGAAAACAATTTCCGGAAGTTATTATAAATAATATTAACGGCGCTGTCCAGAGCGTTATGCTGCCTGCACTTTCCAAGGAACAGGATAACAAAGCCAGAATGAAATCAATGATGAGACGCTCCATCGTTACAAGTTCTTTTATTATTTTTCCGCTTGTGACAGGACTTGCAGTTGTTGCTGAGCCGCTGATTTCTCTGCTGCTCACTGACAAATGGCTTCCGTGTATTCCTTATTTCAGGGTGTATTGTTTTATTTATGCATTTCTGCCTATACACACAGCAAATCTTCAGGCACTCAATGCCCAGGGAAGGAGCGATAAGTTTTTACAGCTTGAAGTAATAAAAAAATGCTATGGGATAATCGTATTGCTGATTACCGTATTTTGCTTTGATTCTCCCCTTGTTATCGCTATGGGCGGTGCTGTAACAACGCTTATCTCATGTTTTGTTAATGCGTCACCCAATAAAAAGTTACTCAATTACAGCTATCTGGAACAGATGAAGGATATTCTTCCGTCAATGGCTGTTTCGCTGATAATGGGAGCAGTCGTTTATTGTGTATTGTTTTTGGGCTTGCCATCATGGCTGACACTTATTATTCAGGTTGCTCTTGGAGTGGTGATTTATGTGGCACTTGCTGAAATTTTTAAGCTTGAGTGTTATTCCTATCTGAAAAATATGGCGCGGGGATTCCTGAAAAAAAGAAGGAAGGCTGAATAAATTGAAAAGAATATTATTGCTTGGTGGGTCAGCTCAGCAGGTGATTGCTATAACGACAGCTAAACAGCTTGGGTATTATACAATACTTTGTGATTATCTTGAAGATAATCCGGGACAATATTCAGCAGACAAGTTTTACCTTGTAAGTACTACTGATAAAGAAGCTATATTAAAAGTTGCTCAGGACGAGCAAATTGATGGTGTACTTGCATACGCTTCTGATCCTGCTGCTCCTACTGCAGCCTATGTCGCTGAAAAACTTGGGCTTCCTGGAAACCCTTATGAGTCAGTAGAAATACTTTGCAATAAGGATAAATTTCGTAAATTTCTTTCGGAAAACGGATTTTGCACACCAAAAGCAAAAGGCTATGATAATATTCAAGAAGCTGAAAAGGATATTGAATCAGGATATTTTAATTTTCCTGTAATAGTAAAGCCGGTTGATTCATCTGGTAGTAAAGGGGCAACAGTATTAAGTCAATCAGAGAAAATTGCTGAAGCTGTTAAATCTGCTCTTTCTTTTTCAAGAAGTGGAAATATAGTTATTGAAGAATATATAGAAAAAAAACACCCTTATCTTATTGGTGGTGATATTTTTATCCATAATGATGAGGTTATTCTTTGGGGACTTATGAATTGTCATCGTGATAACAATGTTAATCCACTTGTACCAGTTGGTAAAAGTTATCCTCCAAAAATTAATGAGGATGATTTAGAAATGGCAAAGAACACCTTATGTGAAATGGTAAAAAGACTGAATATTCATAATGGTGCAATGAATGTTGAATTTATCATTGATAAATCAGACAGGGTATTTCTAATAGATGTTGGTCCAAGGAACGGCGGTAATATGATTCCGGATTTGTTGGGGTATATTTTTGGTACAGATATTGTGAAAATGACTATTCAGACTGCTATGAATGAAGTTCCTGAGCTAAATGTAGGAAAACCTGAATTATATTATGCTACTCATAATCTCCATAGTCCAAAAAATGGCAGATACAATCATATTGAGTATTCTGCTGATATTGAAAAATATATTTTCCGTAAATGCGAATACAAGAAGAAGGGCGATGTGGTTGAATATTTTGATAATGCCGCTAAAGCTTTGGGGGTCATTTTTATGAAATTTGAAGCAGAAGATTTAATGATAGACACTTTGAATTCGATTAATTCACAGTATTATATAATAATGGAGGATACGTAATGAGCATTGGTGGTTTTGTAAGAAGAAGTTGCTATTGGACTAAGGATTTTTTCTGTGGCAGTCCTGTAGGAAAGCACTATAGAGAAATTAATAAAATGCTTAACAGTGCTTCGTATGGAATGCCAATCCAGGAAAAATCTTTGAATAATCTTTTGAAATATGCTAAAGAACATTGTGATTTTTATGCTCCTTATGATAGCAATGATATTTATAGCTTCCCAGTTGTAAATAAAAATATTTTAATTGAGAATCATGAAAGAGTTGCTGTAAAAGCTTGCGATATTCCTGAACAGAAAACAGAAGATATATACATTCAAAGAACAAGTGGTTCTACAGGAACTCCTTTTGCAGTACCCGCTGATACAAGAAAACGAAATAGGAGAATTGCCGAGTTAAAGTATTTTGGTGCTATTGCCGGATATAAATCTCATGAAAAATTAGGTCAATGCAGAGTATGGACAAAATGGCATGGCAAATCAAAAAAGCAACAATTTATGGAGAATATTCTTGCTATTAATATCAGTAAGATGGATGATGACACAGTTAGGGAACTGGTAGAAACTGTGAATAATGAGAAAATTGTTGCATTGCTCGGATATGCGAACTGGTTTGACCAAGTTGCAAATTATTTATCAAAAAATCCTATAAAACTTCCGTCTTTAAAAGTAATATTTACTGGTTCAGAAATGCTGAAGGATCAAACAAGATCAATGCTTAAGGAATTAATTGGCTGTCATGTATTGGAAAGATATAGTAATGAAGAACAAGGGATACTTGGACAACAGAGTGTAAATGGTGGTTTAGAGTATTATTTAAATCACGCAAGCTATTATTTTGAAATACTTAAATTAAATGAAGACAAACCTGCTGATTTTGGCGAACTTGGAAGAATAGTTATCACAGATTTATATAATTATGCTTTTCCATTAATAAGATATGATACCGGGGATACAGCTATTATGGAAAGCGGAAATGCTTTAAGTAATGGATGGCCATATATCAGCAAATTGTATGGCAGAAGATTGGATTTAATATTTGATACATATGGTAACCCGGTTCAGCCTATGGCCCTGGCACGAATATTAAAAAACCTTAATGGTATAGTTCAATGGCAGTTTATCCAAACAGGAGAATTCAACTATAAAATCAGACTTAATGTCGAAAAAGAGATTGCAGTGGTTGAATGCGTTAACGAATTGAAAGAATTACTTGGTGATTCTGCAACAATTGAAATAGAAAAGGTAGATGAAATACCTGTTCTTGCCAGCGGCAAAAGAAAGCCTGTGATAAACGAATGGAAAAAATAGTAGTTTGTATAGAAAGAGAAGAAGAAATATCTGAGCTATTAGATAATTTCAGTCAGTGTTTGCCGTCATTGCGTAAAGGAAAAGAATTCAGAAATCTAATGGCTCATAAGTTTTTTTCCTACGGCAAAGTAGCAACTGCTGTGGATAAAAATAAAAATATAATGGGTTTTATAGCTTTTTATGAAAATAATTCAGCTGATAAAACTGCATATATATCTATGATAGCAGTTGTTGATAATTACAAAGGCAAAGGAATAGGAACCACTCTTTTAAAGTTTGCTGAAAATAGTGCCTTATCATCCGGGATGAAAACAGTTCAGTTAGAAGTGGATAAGTCAAATAAAAAAGCTATATTTTTTTATGAAAAAAATCAGTATGTAATGTTTTCCGAAAAAGAAAAGTCATTTATATATACAAAAGATATTTACTCTTTAATATGACGCAATTGGAAGGATATGTAGGTGTATATGAAAAAAATTCTGGTCACTCGTTCCTCAATGCCTGATTATGAGGAATACTGCGAAGAAATAAAGGAACTATGGGACAGCAGATGGCTGACTAATATGGGTGTAAAGCACAGACAGCTCCAGGCAGAGCTTACAGAATACCTTGGTGCAGAGAATATTGACCTGTTTACGAATGGTCATATGGCTCTGGAGCTTTCCATGCAGGCACTTAATTTACAGGGCGAGGTTATCACAACGCCATTTACATTTGCGTCAACAACGCATGCAATTGTAAGAAATGGTCTGGAACCGGTATTCTGCGATATTGATCCTGTGGACTTTACGATTGATACTTCTGAAATCGAGGCACTTATCACAGATAGAACGTGTGCCATTGTCCCTGTTCATGTATATGGAAATATATGCAACGTAGAGGAAATTGAGCGTATTGCAGATAAGTATGGGCTGAAGGTTATTTATGACGCTGCACATACCTTTGGCGTGAAATACAAAGGCAGAGGCATCGGTTCTTATGGCGATGTTTCATGCTTCAGCTTCCATGCGACGAAGGTATTTAATACTGTTGAAGGGGGAGCAGTCTGCTTTAAGGACAAGCGTTTCGGTGATAATCTGTATAATCTGAAAAATTTTGGAATAAGAGGACCTGAAAATGTAGAGGCTGTCGGCGCAAATGCCAAAATGAATGAGTTCTGTGCCGCCATGGGTATCTGTAATCTCAGGCATATAAATGAGGAAATTTTAAAACGTAAAGCCGTTGTTGAACGTTACAGAAGCCATCTTGAAGGGGTGGATGGTATACAGCTCAGTCCTGTACAGGAAAATGTTGAGCCTAATTATGCATATTTTCCCGCTGTATTTGACGAAAAAATTTTTGGTGCAAGCAGGAATGAAGTGTCTGAAGCGCTGGCTGAAAATGGTGTGGGTGCAAGGAAATATTTTTATCCGCTTACAAATACATTTGACTGTTTTCACGGAAAATATGACCCTTCCCTTACTCCTGCTGCACTGCATATCAGCAAGAGGATACTTACCCTTCCTCTTTACGCTGATCTGTCACTGGATGATGTTGACAGGATATGCGACGTAATTCTGAGCTGTAATAAATAATCGGCAAGGCGCAGATGTGCGGCAAGGGGGATAGCCGTTAACTGTACGGTGCTGCCTTAAAGTATATC
The DNA here is from genome assembly GCA_051881935.1 of Porcipelethomonas sp. Lineage (GTDB taxonomy): Bacteria > Bacillota > Clostridia > Oscillospirales > Ruminococcaceae > Porcipelethomonas. The sequence goes on from JBJEQU010000205.1 coordinate 9,869, forward strand.
ACGCACAAAATGCTGAATCGCATAAGTGAAAGAGCGTATATGCGATGGGGAAAGTTTAAGAAGCTTTGGAATTATCACATTCCAAAGCCTACGATAACTAAGAACATCTGGAATTGGCCTGTACAGAAAATCTGCCAAACTCTATAAATACATTAATCCCCGGACAAAATGTTCGGGGATGTCAGATTCTCAAAATGAGTTTCGTGGAGATGTATTAGAAGGTATAAATTATTCTTTTGGCAATCAGTTTGGTCTTATTGATCACATTTCCGGCAATCATCAAACGATAACAGCCACAGTGAGGTCGAAATCACTGTGGCTGTTTTTCATTTTCGGGGTAAAATAAAACGAGATTAAGTAGTCGTTTTATTTTAGGAGTTAACGTTTTCTTTTTGATAATTTCGTTTTCTTATTAAATATAACAATTAGATTTTATTTTCTCAATATTTTTATTCACACATAACCGTCAAATAAATCACGTCCTGAAAAAAGCGTATCCGACCAATAATCCACCACCCATAAAAAGGGATCTCCTTGAAATATCTCCAAAGCATGCTATAGCTCGCATGAACACCTCGCCATCCATAAGCTTATCCGCCCATTTTTTATCGATGAACTTTACTAAGTATTGCTCCGCCAATTAACTATTGAATATTTATGCGCAATTGTGCGGTGTTGCCTTATGAGTGAAAAGAAATACCTGAGATGGTACAACAAATTAGGCTATGGCTCAGGAGACATTGCAGGAAATGTAGTATAATGCCTTACTCTCCTCTTTTGTCATGATTTATCTGACGGATACCATGGGTATGAGTGCTGGAATTAGCTGCTGTTGGCAGACTTCTTGTAGTAATAGCAGGCTACCTGGAAAGCGTACCTCTTATGCTCGCATTTACAGCATTGGCAGCACTGGGGCAAGGTCCGTGGCAGGGAGATATGAATGCAGTCATTGCTTCATGTTCTGAATACACATGGCTTACAAAACAAAAAAGAGTTGACGGAACAATGTATTCCTGTACATCACTCGGTGTGAAAATCGGTGGAGGTCTTGGTACTGCAATCGCAGGATGGCTTCTTGAATGGAGTGGCTATAACGGCTCTCTCGCAGTACAGCCTGATTCCTGTATAAATATGCTTCACTTCATGTATCTCTGGATTCCTTTCATACTTGATCTTGTTATTACAATTATTCTTTCGAGGATGAATGTGGAAAAAGCGAATGATGAACTAAAGGCAAAATGTAAATCAGCCGACTCAAGTATTCAGTAATTTATATTGGGAGGAAATGTTTATGAAATATACATTAGACTGGCTTTCAGATCCGGAAGTTTTTGCAGTAAACAGAATTGCTGCACACTCCGATCATAGGTATTATAAAAATCATGACGAAATGGAAAAACATCAATCTGAATTTATCCAGAATCTGAATGGCACATGGAAGTTTGCATGGGCAAAAAATCCGTCAGTAATGATTAAGGATTTTTACAGAGAGGATTTTAACACGGATAGTTTTAAGGCAACACCGCACAATTAACGGCTGTCGCCTTTGCCGCACATCTGCTTGC
>JBJEQU010000206.1:0-11412 GCA_051881935.1 Porcipelethomonas sp.
AAAACCAAAAATAACCCCTGTAACTATCAAAGTATGTCTGCTTCAGAGACTATATTCAATGGCATAATATCTTCGGTAATTGCAGCACATAATCTTAAACGTATAATATCTTGGTTTTACATATTAACATTATAACCCATTATGAACATAAAATCAAGCATTTTAACAGATTTTTTTTCAAATTTTCCATAATTTTGACGGAACATTTGTTCTTTTACCATTATATTAACTTTATTAGTGTTTTATTGCTCTGCAATCTGTATGTTTGTTAAAGATTTCACGAAGAATATATGTAACAAACGATTAAAAACAGATTAAATCAAAAAACAGTTTTGAAAAATTCATTGGCAACAGCCATCCATTCCCTCACCCAGTAGGTCGGAATAAACCATTTTGTATAGGAATCTGTCTTTGCATTTACGGCTGATGTCTTAATATCAAATTTTTTTGCAATAATACCCGCACGGTACTGATGAAATCCGTCTGTTACAACAGCCGCTTCGGATATATTCCACTGATTTAATATTTCAGCGGAATATTTAAAATTCTCATAGGTACTTCGGGACTTGTCCTCCATAATAATTCTTTCCGGGTCGATACCTTTTTCTGTCAGGTAATTTTTCATTGCAAGGGCTTCAGAAATTTTTTCATCATCACCCTTCCCCCCTGAAACAATACATATAGCATCTTCATTATCTATAAGGAAATCAAAAGCACTGTCAAGACGTCTTGCAAGCATACGGCTGGGCTGGTCACCTTTCACCTTACATCCGAGCACGATAACTGCTTTTGCATTTCCCGGAGAATTTAACTGGGCATGAAGCATCAAACTACTGACAGCAAATATATAGACGACTGCGGCGGCGGCCAAAGTAAAAACAGAAATAATGAGGATTCTGCCGGATGTGCATTCAAAAAGACGTGAACACAGCAATTTAAATTTATCAAAGAAAATGGTAAGCACCGCAAAACCGGCACTTGCAAGCATTCCGGCAACGTTTCCGGGATTCAGTATCCCTGAAAAAACGGGAATAAGGAAAATGACAAAAATCATAATTTCCACTGCAAGAAAAAAGTATCTCATAGTGTTCTCCTATCCTGACAGTTTATTGGGAATCTGAGTGTGTACGTATCCGCAGGCAGCCCGGCTCCGCCGGACTGCGAGGGGGGTGAATGCACCGGTTCGACGAACCGGTGCCTGTGAAACGCCGGGCAAGACATAAGAGTCGCCTCAGCGAAATTCGCAGCTGTAAATATATTTTCTTAAGCTAAATCAAATCAGGCGTTTCACTGATGAAAATCTTCGATTTTCATATTCACCCCCCGGCTGACTCCCTCCGGTAACTTCTTTCGTAAATCATAGAAAAAACGCCCTCAACAAAAGAGCGTTTTTCATCAGAACTGTAATTTCTCAGACAGTGAAAAGCAGATCAGTATAGGTAGGTATAGGCCAGCGGTCTTCAGGCAGATTCATTTCAAGCTCATCAGCTATGCCGCGAAGATTCTGCATATCTGCAAAAACAACATTCCTGTAATATCTTGCAAGGCTTTCCGTAGTCTCCGTATGTTCCTTTGACGCTATCCTGTCTGCGTCAAGAGTTTCAATGGCATTGTAAAGAGAAGCTGTAAGTCCGGAAAGTTTATCTGCAATTTTTTCTTCCAGACTGCTGTCAAGACCAGCAGTCTTCTTGGAAATAAACGCATCCGTCACAAATTTCGTGTATTCAAGGGCAGCAGGAGCGATCTGTTTCTTTGCCATATACAGCATCGTATTAGCTTCGATGTTTATTACCTTGCTGTAGTTTTCAAGGAGTATTTCCATCCTCGAAGTAAGCTCCGCCCTGGTGTAAACCCTGAACTTTTCAAACATCTTCACATATTTGTCATCAACATAATGAGGAAGTGCATCAACAGTGGAAACAAGATTCGGGAGCCCCCTCTTTTCAGCTTCCTCAAGCCACTCATCAGAATATCCGTTGCCGTTGAAAATTACTCTCTTGTGCTTGCTGATAGTCCTCTTCAGGAGTGCTTTCAGATCCTTTTTGAAATCGGTTCCCTTCTCAAGCTCATCAGCAAATTCACAGAGAACCTGTGCAAAAGTGGTATTCATTATAACATTTGTACATGAGATTGAATCGGCAGAACCAAGCATTCTGAATTCAAATTTATTTCCTGTAAAAGCAAGAGGGGATGTTCTGTTTCTGTCTGTTGAATCCTTAGGGAAGTTTGGCAGTGCATCAACGCCTATCTCAAAGGTCGTGTCGGAATTTTCCTTGACAGATGTTCCGTATTCAATAGCGTCAAGAACACCCTGAAGCTCATCTCCAAGAAAAATTGAAATAACTGCCGGAGGAGCTTCATTTGCGCCAAGACGATGATCGTTTCCGGCAGAAGCCGCTGAAATTCTCAGCAGCGGCGCATATTCATCAACCGCCTTTATAAATGCACACAGAAAAGTAATAAACTGGAGATTTTTCATAGGAGTATCTCCCGGGTCGAGAAGATTCTGTCCGTCATTTGATGAAATTGACCAGTTGTTATGCTTGCCCGAACCGTTTACTCCGGCAAATGGTTTTTCGTGAAGCAGACATACAAGTCCGTGGCGGCGGGCAACCTTCTTCATAAGCTCCATAGTAAGCTGGTTGTGGTCTGCTGCAATATTTGAGGTCGTAAACACAGGCGCAAGCTCATGCTGTCCGGGGGCAACCTCGTTGTGTTCCGTCTTTGCATAAATACCAAGCTTCCACAGCTCGCAGTCGAGTTCCTTCATAAAGTCAGAAACTCTCTGCTTTATATTTCCGAAATAATGATCCTCAAGCTCCTGACCCTTAGGTGCCATAGCACCGAAAAGAGTCCTTCCTGTAAGCATAAGATCTTTCCGCTGGTCGTAATACTTTTTATCTACAAGAAAGTACTCCTGTTCCGGACCTACTGTGGTTGTAACTCTGGTGGCGGTAGTATTTCCGAAAAGACGCAGGATCCTCAGTGCCTGTTCATTAACGACTTCCATTGAACGCAGAAGAGGAGTTTTCTTATCAAGGATCTCTCCGGTATAGGAACAGAAAGCTGTAGGGATACACAAGGTGTCATCCTTCACGAAAGCATTGGAGGTAGGGTCCCACGCAGTATATCCTCTTGCCTCAAAGGTTGCACGAAGTCCTCCTGACGGGAATGATGATGCGTCCGGTTCACCCTTTACAAGCTCCTTGCCGGAAAACTCCAGGATAATATTCCCCTCTTCAACAGGGGTAATAAAAGCATCATGCTTTTCAGCCGTGATACCGGTCATAGGCTGGAACCAGTGGGTATAATGAGTTGCGCCCTTTTCAACCGCCCAGTCTTTCATTGCATTGGCAACAACATTTGCAACATCATCATCGAGAGCCGTACCGAACTGCTTTGTTTTCATAACCGATTTGTAGACATTTTTCGGAAGTCTCTCCCTCATAACCTTATCGCTGAAAACATTACAGCCAAAATAGTCTGCGGCATTACGAATTTCTGACATAAGAAAATCCTCCTTAAAATATAAAACGTTCCGGCAAAAGGATACACTTCACCCTGATGCCGAAACGCCATTGTTTCAGATCAATCAATATTATACTGCACTTATAAATAAATGATACACCAAACCAAAAGAAAAGTCAAGAGGTATTGTTTGATTTGTTTAAGATCAACAACACAATTGTATGCAAATATAATATAATGCAGTATTATGTCAAAAAAGCAAAAACGGTGACACTTTTTAGTTTTTTATGTAAAATAAATAGGAATTATGTTTACATTTAGTCGGAAATATGCTATTATATAGATGTTGTGCAGAGCTTTTCTATACTGTTAGAAAAGTTATTCCGTTTATTATCTCGGATCTGCGCAATACAACATTACTTTCTACCTATGATTTTGTTTTATTTGAGTTTTATCAACCTCCTGATAAAATTCCTTCTGCTTTGGCTCCGTTAGCCAAAGCAGCTTCTTCTTTTTTTGCAGTATCAATACCTATCAAAGAAAGTAATTGTAATAACCTAACAAGACAGGAAAGGATATTTCAGTAAATGGGTACATATAAAAGAAAAAGACGCAGACCAAGATACGACCGTATAGTCGGTGCACTGGCGGTTCTTATCGTTCTTATTATTCTGCTTGTTTCCTGCTGCAAATCCTGCGGCGGTGACAGTGACACATCCGGAGATACGTCCTCCATAGTCCCCACAGAAGAAAAGAAAGATGAAAGTCAGTCCTCTGACAGCGGTATGTCGGATGATTCTTCACTGGCAGGACTTGAAAATTACTCTACTGTTTCCCAGATTCCGAATGCCGTTTACAGCGGCGATCTGGTTCTTGTAAACAAGCAGCATGAGTATTCGTTCCCGGCATCTGAGGATTCAGGAGTTGTTCCGATCTATGAGCAGATGACCGGAAGCTATCAGGTAAGCGATTATGAGACATGTCTCTCCCCCGTTGCTATTTCTGCCCTTAACAGTCTTATGGACAAATTCTATGAGGAAAAGGGACATGCGGACTGCATGGTTATCTGTGCTTACAGAACGAAGGAGTATCAGGATGAAATCTTCAATTCCGGTTCTTCCGATATCAAAGGCGGTTTTTCCGAATACCATACGGGACTGAGTTTTGACCTTGGTATTTTCCCGGAAGGTGAAAATTCATACTATTATGTTCCTGACGGTGACTACTCATGGATTATGGAAAACTGTGCCAAGTATGGATTTGTTCTCCGTTATCCGGAGGGCAAGGAAGATGTTACGGAAATGGATTCCAAAACCTATCAGTTCAGATATGTCGGAATTCCTCATGCGATTTATATGAGTGAAAATGATATGTGCCTTGAAGAATACATTGATTTTATAAAAGGCTACACCTATGATACAGAGCATCTTACTGTTGCAGGTCCTGACAAAAACTATGAAATTTATTATGTCCCGGCGGATCCTTCGGCTGACACACAGGTCAACATCCCCTCGGACAAAACCTATGAGATCTCCGGAAATAATGTTGACGGATTTATAGTTACTGTTGAGCTTTAAAAAGTTAAAGCCGCCGGAAAACCGGCGGCTTATTTTAATGAACTGGCGCCGCAGGGTTTCGGGGGGTGAATTGAAAATCTTCGATTTTCACAAGGCAGCGCCCGGATTTAATTGTACAGTAACTCATTACCTGTCCCGGCGCTGCCGGAAAAAGCCCGAAGGGCTTTTTATTCACCCCCCGCTTCCCTCTCCGTGCGGTGAAGCCTTTGCGGCATCAAATAAAACTATCCTACTACAATAAAATCACCGCTGGCGTAACCAGTTTTGCCGTTGTAGCTTACAACATACCAGCCATCAGTACTGCCATATATTGTAACCGTTGCTCCATCCGGTATTGATCCGATTACCCTTCCTCCGACGGAAGGGTAATCCCTCAGATTCAGATTTGAACCGCCAGCAGCGACAATTCCCTTTAAAACAGGTCCGGCATTGACAAAGGGTATTCCAAAATAATCGCAAAGTGAACTTACAAGATTTTTGGCTATCCCGTCAAGATTGTTTTTAAGCCATGTTGCATCCTCTATATTGTCATGATAACCCAGCTCACAAAGAACTGCAACTGCCCTTGTCTGGGTAACCTCACCAAGACTTGTGGTCGGTACTGCCCTTGTTTTATCCGGCAGAGGATATATGCTCTTCAAATTGTTCGCAATTATTGTTGCAAGCCGCTCACTTTCATAACTGGAAGGCGAGAAGTATATATCTATACCCCGAAGCTTTCCTGATAAGCTTTCAGGGGCAGCGTTTGAATGAAGCGCTAAATGAACGTCATAATTGCCAGCGTTGGAGTCTCTTATGGCTCCGATAACGTTCTCGTTGGGATCATTTCTTACATAGGTTATTCCGCTTGAACGCATATATGGTTCCATTCGGTCGGCAAGAAGATTCATATATTGTTCCTCATTGCCGCCGGTTATATATTCATTCCACTCCTGTGTGGAGGGACTTAAAAATACTTTTGGCATCAGCTTCAGCTCCTTTTCTGAATAAAGGCAGCACTGCAAAGCCGCCGGGCGGTTTTGATGCGGTGCTTCCTCAGGGCATACACCGCCCTGCTGTTAGTATATTCAGAAAAGTAATATTTTGTCAATGTCCCCTGAAAGGCGTTTTAACATGAAAAATCCATTTGTATACAGCTCGGACAATAAAAGGTATCATACTCTTGCATACCACAATAAAATCGTTTTCGGCGAAAAAATCTTCAAGGCAGTCGTTGACGCCGGTTTTACATGTCCCAACAAGGACGGAACGGCAGGTGTGGGAGGATGCATATTCTGCGGCGGAGGAAGCGGTTATTTTACAGACTCTCCCACTGTACCCGTAAAAATTCAGCTCCGGCAGGAGATTGAAAGAATACACAGAAAAAATAAAAACGCAAAGGCAATAGCCTATTTCCAGGCAAACACCAATACCTATGCCGATGTAAAAAAACTCCGTGAGATATATTTTCCTGTCCTGTCATGCAGCGATATTATCGGGATTTCTATTGGTACCCGTGCTGACTGTCTATCCGTACAGGTGCTGGATTTTCTCTCGGAGCTTGCCGAAAAGACAAACCTTACCGTGGAACTGGGCATGCAGTCGGTGCACGATAAAACTATCCGCCTTATTAACAGAGGTTACTCCCACGATGTGTTCCTCGAACGTTATACTGCCCTTAAACAGCGCGGCATAAGAACCTGTATCCATATTATCAATGGACTCCCATTTGAAAGCTACGATGATATGATCGAAACTGTCCGTCAGACCGGACTTCTCCGCCCGGACGCAGTAAAGCTCCAGCTTCTTCATGTTATAAGTGGAACGCCCCTTGAAAAAATATATAATGACGGTGCTTTCAGGACTTTGACTATGGTAGAATATATCAAAACTATTGCCATGCAGCTTGAATACCTTCCGCCGGAAACGGTCATCGAAAGAATTACCGGAGACGGAGACAAAAGAAATCTTATTGCTCCATTGTGGAGTACAAATAAAATAGCCGTCCTCGGAGGAATCGACAAGCTCCAGGCAGAGCTTGACAGCTTCCAGGGAAAAAAGTTTACCCCGGATATTTCTTCTGATTAGCCGGAATCAATGGTTCTTTTTCATATTTTCCGATACGGCTTAACAGCTTCTGGAATATTATGTAGAATACAAGTGATATCAGGGCGCATACCACTGAACGGAATATAATATTAATATTTGAACTTTCGAATATCAGCCTTTCTATAATAAAAGACAACTGAGCCGCTGCTGTCGCTGACAGAACCGGTATCAGAATATTTTCGGAGAAGCTGAACCGCAGTTTTGTTATCTTCATTATCATTACAAGCCTTGAAATATTGCAGATTATATTGCTCGCAAGATAGGAAGCGACTATACCATAAAAACCGAAAACCGGTACGAAGATCAGAACCACAGAAATTCTTATGGTATACTCTACAAGATAATTCAGTGAAGAAAAGCTGTGCTTTCCCATTCCTTTAAGTACACCCTCAAGTATGATCTCAAGATATATAAAAGGCACTGCCGGCGCTAAAACTGCTATTACCTTCCCGGCAAAATAATCTCCGCTCATAATATATCCGATCTCCTTGCCGAAGCAGAGGAAAATCATAGCCGTAAATATTGAAAAGCTGAAGGTCTGTTTTAATACTTTTTTTATAAGGCATGCATTTTTTTCGTCGTTTTCAGCACACCTTTCCCTTGCAAGCTCCGGAACAAGAATACTTGAAAGACTGCAAAGAATGCTCGACGGGAAAAACAGTGCCGGGATAACGATAGCTTCAAATATTCCGAACTGACTGAATGCCTGGGAGGTCGAATCCCCGTACTGCTTCAGCGTCACCGGTACAAGGGCGTCATTGGTACTGCTGAGAACGGAGGTCACAATACTGTTGAGAAAAATCGGAACCGAAGAAAAAACAAAGCTTCTGAATTTCATAGAGCATCTGCCGCCGGAGGTCTTTTTTCTCCGTGCGTACATTACTGCCATGAAAATACAGCTGAAAAGCTGTCCGCAGGCTACACTTACTGCAAAGGCGGTCAGAACATCTATTTTTCCGTTCTGCATCATAAATTCTGCAAAGAATGCAAGCAGTCCTGATTTTACAAGAAATTCAATTACTCCCCCTGCTGCAGCTGCCGACACATTGCGGACTGCTGTAAAATACCCCTTTATGCATGCATTTACCGAGCTTATAGGGAGTATCATTGCAAGAATTTTTATGACAGGTTCTATCTGCGGCGATTTCAGAACATCTCCGCTTATTGCCCCGGAAAAGGTAAATATCAGTATTCCTGAAAAAATACTCAGTGAAACCGAACTGATTATTCCATACCTGAAAACAGTGTCCGGACTGCCGTTTCTCTTTCCTATTTCCTCGGATATAAAACGACTGGCACTGAGATAAACGTTCCCACTTGAAATGATCGTTACAAAATTGAAGAACGAGCCTATAAGCGCCGTTATCCCCATAATATCCGAACCAAGCTTTCTTGTAAAAAATACATTCAGCAGCAGAGAAATGCCCTGCAATATAAATTCAACTGCTGTCAGAAAAAAAGTATCCTTTAATATTTTATTTTTTACCATTATTACTATCCTCCCTGAAAATGCTGCTCTAACCTATTTTATTAGACTTATGAAAGATTAATTCTAAATTCATGACAAAATTTATTGACTCAGGGCAAAATATCAGATATAATATATATTGGCAGTTTATAATTACAGGCGTCATCCGGCTTACGTTCCGGAAATTTACCTTTGCCGCTGAAGGGATTGCATTTGATTTTACTTGTGACGCAGGCGGCAGAATGGAGATCAGAATGAAAAATACTGTTTCAGTTTCAATCCTTAGTGCAGACTTTATGCACCTTGAGGAGGATATCAGAAGAATCGAAAAAAGCGGCGCTCGGATGCTGCACTTTGACGTAATGGACGGCGTGTTTGTAAATAACATTTCCTTCGGTTTTCCCGTTCTGAAAGCTGTAAACGCTCATACAGATATGCACCTTGACGTTCATCTTATGATAACCGATCCGCTTCGATACATAGATGAATGCAGAAACTGCGGCGCAGATACGATAACATTTCATCTTGAAAGCAGCAGCAATGCGAATGAAACAATTAAAGCAATAAAGAAAACCGGTGCTAAAACCGGTCTTTCTCTGAAGCCCGGTACCCCATTTGAAGAAGCGCTACCATATATGGATAAAATCGATATGCTCCTAATTATGACCGTAGAACCCGGATTCGGCGGACAGTCCTTTATGGAGGACATGCTGGATAAGATAAGTAAAGCAAAAAAATATATCAGCGAAAATAATCTTTCCGTGTCCATTGAGGTAGACGGCGGAATAAATGATAAAACTGCCCTGCTCTGTTCAAGGGCAGGGGCAGATATAATGGTTGCCGGAAGCTATATTTTCAAAAGCAGTGACATGAATAGTGCCGTAAGCTCACTTACTGATGCGAAATAACCCTTCTGCATGTGTCAGCTGCTGAATCGGGACAGTTCATCAACGGCATTGTCAGAAGAAACGACCGAGAAATATTCCTGCGTAACTCCCATGTTTATCCCTGTTGCCGGAAGGAGCCTGCAATAACCGGATGCCATGTGGCATATTTCATTGTACTCAGATGTCAGTTCGAGATAGAGCCGCATAAAATTTCTGTTACAATAAAGAGTGCTTTTCCCGAGGGAATCTGCATACCGGATTTTTATATTGCTGCACAGATTTTTTATATTGTCAAAATCATCACTTTCGCATATTATATTTCCTGTGTTGGTCCTTTTGGCGGCTCTTTCTGAAACAAATGACACAAAGATCATACAGCCGCTTTTCCGGGAAAAGACCTCGACATAAAGCCTTTGATTTTCAAGGCTTATGTTGAGCAGCTCGGATATTTCCTCAGAAAGACTCAGTAGAATTTCCTTGATCGATGATCCGTTAATGCTGAAGCTGTCGGTATCATATTTTTCAAGATCATCATTGTCAAGGTATATTTTCAGTGCGTTATCGCTGAGCTTATCTATCATCATCGCGTCTTCCCTCCCGAAAGCAGTTTTTATAACATTCTGCTATAGGTTATTCTATTCAAAAAAATATTTAATGTTCCATCGGAGAAACAAAATGAAAAAGAAAAAAAATGAATACAAGCCTCACAGGCATAAAAATCTGCCGAGAAATATTTTTTCAGCAGCAGTGACTATAGTTTTAGCCTATTTCTTTTTAGTTGTAGGCTACAGTGTTGCAAAACCTTTTGGCGAAGTCGGCGAAACCAAGCAAAAGGAACTGGATGTATTGTCAGTTACCGACTCCCAGCAGCCGGATGATGACCAGCAGCAGGAAGTTCAGAAAGAAAATGTAAGAGCATACAGACTCGGAGAGATCGAATTTGAAAGTATAGAAACTCTTGAAGGCTTTATCGGAACTCTCGGAGACGATTATAATATGGTCATTGTGCCGCTCAAACTAAAAGGCGGGAGATTAAATTACAGCTCTTCAAATGACGGTGCAATACTGGCTGAAGCCGGAAACGATATCCCCATTGCGGATATATACAGCACTATAAAAAACAAGGGTTATACGCCGGTAGCTTCCATAAATACAATGGAGGACAATATCTATCCTACTGCGAGCAAAAATGCCGGATTTACTGTGGAGTCTACCCAGAAGCTATGGTATGACGGCAATGGCGAGGATGCTAAACCATGGCTTAATCCGTCTGCCACTGAAACCAAACAGTACCTTACATCAATTACCGGGGAAATTGCACAGGCAGGCTTTGAGTATATTATCTGTACTGGTACTGCATTCCCGGCATTCAGTGAAAACGCACTGAAAGAAATCGGCGGAACAGCCGCTGAAAGTGACAGATACCTTGACCTGGTGGACAATGTAAACAATATGGCAAAAACTGCTTCTGACAAAGGCAGTGAGCTGTGGCTCGAGATTCCGGCATATGATATGTTCAGCGGTACCTGTGAAGTATTCTTCAAGCCTATTATGCTCACTACTCAGAAATATATCCTTAAAATTGACCTGAGTCTTTTCAATGATAAAATGACAATAAACGGCGAAGCTGTTGATTTCAGCAAGATGAGTTACGGCGATAAGATTGAAGCAATCTGCAAACAGACCGAAAAGAGTATATATAAGACCTCCTTTATCCCCCAGATAAATACTTCAGCGCTGAATCCTCTACAGAAAAATGAGATAAAGGAAACTCTTGAAAAGCTCGGATATGATTCTTATATTATGTAAGAACTTGTTCTAAAAAAATCCCCTCCCGGAAAGACTGGTACTCATAAAGAAGTTTTAATGATTTAAGGCAATACCGCATAATTATTGTCGTACAGATGCGCAGTCAGATTTTTTG
>JBJEQU010000207.1:0-11409 GCA_051881935.1 Porcipelethomonas sp.
GTCTTAAAAAATCACTTCCGAAATTTCTGACTCTTGAAGAGAGCAAACAGCTTCTTGAACATGCTTCTGTCGATTCTCCAAGTTCACTCCGTGATTACTGCATTATAACTTTGTTCCTGAATTGTGGAATGCGGCTCAGTGAGCTTGTTGGGATGAATCTTTCCGATATTAATCTTAACGAAAAAAAAATAAGGATTCTCGGCAAAGGCAATAAAGAACGGATGATATACCTTAATGATGCATGCGTTGACGCCTTAAAAAAATATATTGACTCGAGAGAAAATTCCATAATTGACCCTAAAGCAGTATTTATAAGCAAAAAAGGTACGAGGATCAGCAGACGTCGTGTGGAACAGATCGTTGAACAAATGCTGAGACAAAGCGGACTGTCAGGAAAAGGCATTTCCGTACATAAATTGCGTCATACTGCTGCGACACTTTTGTATCAGTATGGTGATGTCGATACTCTTACTCTTAAAGAAATTTTAGGTCACAAGAGCATTGCAACGACGGAGATATATACACATCTGTCTAATGATATTCTGAAGAAAGCCGCTGAAAGTTCACCTCTTGCAGATTTTAAGAAAGAGAATAAAGCGGAGGAAGAGGAATAAATATAGTATCTGCTAACGTATATTGGTTTAATTATCTCATTTATAATGAACAAAAGTCTGATGTATTTTAGCCAAAATTTGAAAATCGGTACACAAAACCCCCATTCACTGACCGAACTAAATAATATAGTTTATAGTCATGCAAATGGGGGTCATATTATTTTCTGTTTTCCCTGATAATTGACTTCTGTTTTCTCACATCCTGCAGGGCGACATTCATGAATTTCTCGGTGTTGTTCATTATGCTGTCCACATACTCATTAGCTGTACGCTTGACTTCTTTAGCATTATTCTGAGCTTTCGTCAGCAGTTCAATTGCCTTTTTCTTGGCTTCTTTTACGATCTCATTCTCTGAAACGATAGCTGCTGCTCTTTTTTCAGCCTGACTGATTATCGATTCTGCCTTAGCCTTTGCTTCATTGAGTATTCTCTCTCTGTCGAATGCAACAAGCCTTGCCTCCTTAATTTCATGGGGCATATTAAGTCTTACGTCATTAACAAGCTCTCTTAACCTGTCAGCATCAACAAGAAACTTTCCGCCACCGAAAGGAAAAGGTTTTGCTTTATCAAGAACTTCATCAAGCTCATCAAGAATTTCATCAACTTTGTTATTCATATAAATCTCCATTCTGCCGCTGCGGCGTCAATAAAAACAGAACAAACAGATAAGAAAATCCTCCAAGCGGCATCAGAAGATCTTCAGCTTATTTGTTGGCTGCCGCCTGTGGCGGCGAGAAAACGCCTATTAAATTTTATCAGCGTGTTATCCACGCCAATATCGTATAATACTCAAACACTGATAATTACTGCGGATTTTGCTGACCTTTAACCAGTCTCTTTTTTATAAATTCAAGAACATTATCAGGGACAAAATGACTTATGTCCCCGCCAAAATAGGCAATTTGTTTAACTACACTTGAACTCAGGTACATATTTTCTGATGATGTAGTTAAAAAAATTGTTTCGGCTCCGCTGTACAGCTTTTTATTTGCCAGTGCCATCTGGAATTCATATTCAAAATCGCTTACGGCACGCAGTCCTTTTACAATTGCAATTGCACCAGTTTTCTTGACATAATCAGCAAGCAGACCATCAAGAACATCAATGACAACATTATCGAATTCCTTTGTATTTTCCATTATCATCATCATGCGTTCTGATTCGGTAAAACTCGGAGTCTTTACTGCATTAACAGAAATTAACACAATAACTTCGTCGAATATCTGCGAAGCCCTTCTGATAATATCCAGATGTCCGAACGTGATCGGATCAAAACTGCCGGGACAGACAGCAATTCGCTTCAAACTATTCATCCTCTCTGTTGTGACAATACACTGACACTTTAATTTTACCATATTTCTGTACTTTTTTCAACCTTAAATCTCCAATTTTTTCCGGTAAATCAAGATTTTTTTCATATTCACATATAATCTTTCCGTCAGGAGTAACTTTATTGGATAAAACTGGCAGAATTTCTGTAAGAATACCCATATTATAAGGCGGATCAAGAAATATAAAATCAAATTTTTTGTCCATTGTTTTTGCATAATCAAAACTATTCATATTAATAATTGTTGATTTATTTGTAAAACCTGTTTTTTCCAGATTTTTTTTTACGACATCAAGGGATCTTTTTGAATTATCTACAAAAACAGCTGATTTTGCTCCACGACTTATTGCTTCAATTCCCAGCTGTCCTGTTCCTGCAAACAGATCAAGCACCTCTGAATCAAATATGTCAAATTGTATTGAAGAAAAAATTGCCTCCTTGACCCTGTCTGTAGTTGGTCTGATGTCAAGTCCTTCCAGTGTATCAAGCCGCTTTCCTTTAGCACTGCCAGTTATAACTCTCATTACTACTCCCCTTTTATAAGTTTTTAATTAATTCATATAATTCTTTACCAGTATCCGGATTTACACCAGCTGTATGTGAAAGCTCTTCAGCAGTTGCCGATTTAAGTGCTTCCATTGTTTTATATTCAAGTATAAGCTTCTGTGCTTTTTTCAGACCTATACCTTTTACTTTCATAAGCTCAAAGCTGAAGCTGTTTTTTGTATGTTTTGATTTCATGTATGAAATAGCAAACCTATGGACTTCATCCTGAATTTTCGTCATAAGTATAAAAGCCGGTGAAGTTTTGGAAACAGATATTTCGCCGCCGTTTGTTGCAATTGCACGGGTACGGTGTTTATTATCCTTAACAAGACCGTAAACCGGAATATCAAGCCCAAAATGATTCATTACCTTCATTACTGCCCCAACGTGACCCTTTCCGCCGTCAAGTAAGATCAAATCAGGCTTGGTTTTAAAACCCTCGTCAGTTCCGTTGAAATATTCATTAAAGCGTCTCTCGAGAACCTCCTGCATACATGCATAGTCATTCTGGATAACTGAATCCTTAATGGAAAAACGCTTGTACGCTTTCTTATAGGGTCTGCCGTTTTTAAAAACTACCATACCGGCAACCAGCGATGATGAAGAGAGATTTGATATGTCATAGGATTCAATATATTCGGGAGGCTTGCCAAGACCCAGAATTTTTGCAAGCTCCTCAAGAGCTGCTATTTCTTTTCCTGTTCTGTTATTTTGTATGGACAGATACTCATCTGCATTTGACTTTGACAGCATAATATATCTGAGCATACTCCCCTTCTGAGGAAAAATAAATTTCACACTATGACCGCATTTTTCTGCAAATGCAGTTTTAAGTAGTTCCCAGTTTTCCTGTTTTTCATCTACAACAATATTTTTCGGGATCTCATCCTGTGATAAATAATACATACTAAGAAAATTTTCAGTGAGCTTCTCATCAGATTCATCCACCGAAAATGGAAAAATAAGCTTGTCAAAAAGCCGACCATTCCTGTACTTCAATACGGAAATACATGCTCCCTTTGTACTTACGGAAGACGCAACAAAGTCACTGCTCTTGAGATCATCATCGAAGATTTTCTGCTGCTGTCCTGCTTTGGATATTGCCTTTATTCTGTCACGTATCCTTGCCGCCTTCTCAAACTCAAGGTTATCTGATGCTTTCTGCATCTGGATCTCAAGCTGTTTTATCGAGAAATCACCGCCCTTGTTGATATAATTCCTCACCTGGTCAATTATCTCCATGTATTCTTCCGGTGATATATTGTTATTGCATATCCCGATACACTGGTCTATATGAAAGTTAAGACAAGGACGGACATTTGATCTTTTACCGTCAAAATGGTATTTGCATGTCGGCAGTCTGAAAAGCTTGTTTATTTCATCAACCGTCTGACTTACTGTAAAAGCACTGGTATACGGCCCGAAATATTCTCCCTTTGAGAGGGTATTCTTCTCCGCTGTAACCCTCGGAAATATATCATCGGAAATTTTTATATAAAAATATCCCTTATCATCCTTCAGAAGAATATTGTATTTAGGCTTATGCTGCTTTATAAGACTGCATTCAAGTATAAGCGCTTCGCATTCAGTGTCAGTTACAATAAAATCATAATCATATACATTCTCAACCATCTGGTGAACCTTTGGGGTATGATTGGGATTGTTTCTGAAATAGCTGCTTACTCGTTTTCTGAGGCTTTTAGCCTTACCGATGTATATTATCTGGTCATCACTGTTTTTCATCAGATAAACACCCGGCGAAAATGTCAGTCGGGATGTCTTTTGCTGAAGAAAAGGCAAACGTTCGTTCATAATTTCCTCCGGGTGTTAATCAGCAGGGATGATACCCTGCTGTAAATCTGTCTGTAGAATATCAGTTATATAAAAATACCAATTAGTTCTTAGCTTTCAACATATCTCTCAAATGAATCTCCTTGCGCTTTATCTTTCCGCTTATCGTCTTCGGGAGTTCATCAACATATTCAATAATCCTCGGATATTTATAAGGTGCCGTTACGTGTTTTACGTGTTCCTGAAGCTCTTTAGTAAGCTCATCGCTCGGTGAGCATCCCTTTGCAAGAACGACAGTAGCCTTGACCACCTGACCCCTTATAGGGTCGGGGGCGCCTGTAATTGCACACTCAACTACTGACGGATGTTCAAGCATTGCGCTTTCAACTTCAAATGGTCCGATACGATAACCGGAGCACTTAATAACATCGTCATTGCGTCCCATAAACCAGTAATATCCGTTCTCATCGCATACTGCGACATCACCAGTATCGTAATATTCGCCGCCGAGAGCTTTTTCGGTCATATCCGGAGTGTGATAATAACCTGTGAAAAGACCCACCGGGGGATTATCCTTTACACCGTAAACTACAATAGTTCCTTCTTCTCCCGGTTTACAGTCCTCACCGTTTTCATTAATGAGTCTTATATTGTAGAGAGGAGCAGGCTTTCCTGTTGAACCTGCCGAAGGTTCCAGCCACTGGAAATTGGCAATGAGAACCGAGCCTTCCGACTGTCCGAAGCCTTCACGGAGCTTCAGCCCTGTCAGTTTATACCAGTCGTTAAATACCTGTGGATTAAGGGGCTCTCCGGCAATACAGCATGTTTTAACGCAGGAAAGATCAAACCTTTTAACGTCCTCCTGGAGCATAAAACGGAACATTGTAGGAGGAGCACAAAAAGTCGTAACCTTGTACTCGGTGATCTTTTCAAGCAGCTTGAGGGGTACAAACTTATCCATATCATAACAGAATATCACAGCCCCGCAAATCCACTGTCCGTAAATTTTTCCCCATCCGAACTTAGCCCAGCCGGAATCTGAAACACTCATATGGAGCTTGTTTTCCTGAACCTGCTGCCAGTATTTTGCCGTAACAATATGACCAAGGGGATGTGCAAAATTATGCTGTACCATTTTAGGCATACCCGTGGTGCCTGACGTGAAATATACCAGCATAATATCATCCCATTTGTTGGCTTCATCCCCCGTTGGTCTTTCAAATGTATCGGGGTATTTTGCTATTTCATCCTCAAAAAAAGCCCATCCCTCACGCCTCGTACCGACCACGATTTTATTCTTCATGGACGGTATCTGAGACTGGGATTTTTCGACCTGTTCTATAACATAATTATCATTTATGCACACAAATGTCTGAATATCAGCGGCATTGCCCCTGTATACTATATCCTTTGTGCTGAGCTGGAGTGTTCCCGGAATAAGGACAGCGCCTATTTTATGAAGAGCCACAGCACATATCCAGTATTCCCATCTTCTTCTCAGGATAAGCATTACCACGGAACCCTTTTTTATACCTATATCCTTGAAGTAATTCGCAGCCCTGTTTGACAGTTTTGAAATCTCGGTGAATGTGAACTCGTGCCTTTCGTTATGGTCATCACACCAGACAAGTGCCATTTTTCCTGGTTCCTGCCTTGCCCATTCATCAACTATATCAAAGCCAAAGTTAAAATTTTCGGGAACATTTACCTTGTAATTTTCCTTAAAATCCTCATAGCTGTCAAATTCGATTCTTGGTAAATAACGATTTAATAACATATTAAACTCCATTCCGCAAAAGGCGGTTCACAGTGATCATGTTACTGCCAATGCATAAAATAAGATATCAAAAAATAATTTCAGGGTATATTTATAACTACTTTATGATCTTCAGTGCCCTTTGTCCGATATCCTTTCTGTAATGCATCTTTTCAAAAGATACAGAATCAACGGAACTATAAGCACTGTCAAGGGCAGTCTCAAGACTGTCAGCTATTGCTGTAACGCCTAAAACACGTCCGCCGGCTGTGAGGAATTTATCATTGTCAGATTTTGTTCCTGCATGAAATACCAGGGCATTTTTAAGCTGACCCATGCTGTCGAGTCCTGATATTACCTTGCCGGTTTCATATTTTTTAGGATACCCACCGCTTGCCAGAATAATACATGCAGCAGATTTATTTTTCCATTTTATATCTAATTTGTCAAGTTCCTCATCAATTACGGCATTGAAAATATCAACAAGATCAGTATCAAGCAATGGAAGTACGACCTGCGTTTCAGGATCGCCGAAACGGCAGTTGTATTCAATGACCTTCGGCCCGTCCGGAGTAATCATTAGTCCGAAATAAAGGCATCCCTTAAACTTTCTGTTTTCCTTTACCATAGCTTCAATTGTTGGTATGAAGATTGTTTTCATGCATTCCTCAGCAATAGAAGCAGTATAGCATGGATTCGGTGCAACAGTTCCCATGCCTCCTGTATTAAGACCCTCATCATTATCAAGTGCCCTCTTATGATCCATAGAAGAGACCATAGGTGAAACGGTTTTGCCGTCTGTAAAGCAAAGGACGGAAACTTCGGGTCCTGTGAGAAATTCCTCAACCACGATATTGGAGCCGCTCTGCCCGAAAATTTTATCCTCCATTATGGAAGTTATGGCATCTTTGGCTTCCTCAAAATTCTGAGCAATAATAACACCTTTGCCAAGAGCAAGGCCATCAGCCTTTACTACTGTGGGATATTTATTTTCCAATTTTATATACTCAATTGCTTTTTGCGGGTCAGAAAAAACTTCATATTTTGCTGTGGGGATATTATATTTTTTCATAAGATTTTTTGAAAAAACCTTGCTTCCCTCAATGATAGCTGCAGCCTTATCAGGACCGAAAGCACGGAATCCCTTTTTGTTAAGTGCATCAACCATGCCAAGTACCAGCGGATCATCCGGTGCAACCACTACCATATCAGCAGAAACCTGTTGTGCAAGACCTACTACTCCGTCAATATCCGTTGCCTTAACATCAAAACACTGGGCATATTTAGCAATACCGCCGTTACCCGGTGTACAATATAATTTATCTACTTTAGGGCTTTCGGCAAGCTTCATAATAATAGCATGTTCTCTGCCGCCCCCGCCTACTACAAGTATATTCATTCAATAATCTCCTTATATCAGTGATGGAACAGACGTATTCCAGTAAACGCCATTGCCATATTGTACTTATTACAGGTTTCAATAACATTATCATCCCTGATAGAACCGCCCGGTTCAGCAATATACGCAACTCCGCTCTTTTTAGCCCTTTCGATATTGTCACCGAATGGGAAGAAAGCATCAGAGCCTAAGCATACGTCAGTATTTTTAGCAAGCCATTCCTTCTGTTCTTCCTTTGTAAACACAGGAGGCTTTTCTTTAAAAATCTTCTCCCATGCGCCGTCAGCCAGAACATCCATATATTCATCGGAAATGTATACGTCAATCGCATTATCACGGTCAGGTCTTCTGATTCCGTCCACGAATTTAAGGTTAAGAACCTGGGGTGCCTGACGGAGCCACCAGATATCAGCCTTGTTTCCGGCAAGTCTTGTACAGTGTATTCTCGACTGCTGACCGGCACCGATGCCGATAGCCTGTCCGTCCTTTACATAGCAGACAGAGTTGGACTGTGTATACTTGAGGGTGATAAGAGAGATCAGAAGATCACGCTTTTTATCCTCAGGAATATTCTTGTTATTAGTAACAACGTTTTCAAGGAGCTGGTTGTCGATCCTGAGATTGTTTCTTCCCTGTTCAAATTTGATGCCGAAAACCTGCTTTGTTTCGATTTCCTCAGGGACATAGTCCGGATCGATTTTAATGATATTATATGTGCCCTTTCTCTTGGATTTCAGTATTTCAAGAGCTTCATCTGTATAATCCGGGGCGATAATACCATCGGACACTTCACGCTGGAGCATTTTAGCTGTAGCAGCATCACAGGTATCTGAAAGTGCAACAAAATCGCCGTATGATGACATTCTGTCAGCACCTCTTGCCCTTGCATAAGCGCATGCCATTGGTGAAAGTTCACCCAGATCATCAACAAAATAGATTTTCTTAAGTGTTTCATCAAGCGGAAGACCCACAGCAGCACCAGCCGGTGAAACATGCTTAAAGGATGTTGCCGCACAAAGTCCAGTCGCAGCCTTCAATTCTCTTACCAGCTGCCAGCCGTTAAATGCGTCCAGCAGATTGATATAGCCGGGTTTTCCGTTTAATACTGTAATGGGGAGTTCACCATTTTCAACAAAGATCCTTGACGGCTTCTGATTCGGATTACAGCCATATTTTAAAAACATTTCAGCAGACATAAATCTTCTCCTTATTTATTTTTGTTAATTATTTTTGAAGTATTCTTTCCGGTCTTAAGATCAATATATCTCACAAACAGAGAAACCTTGTTGTCCGCATTAAGGTTCTCCCAGAGCTTATCCGCAAATTCATTCATGTCATCAGGAATACTGATAAGTTCAGGCTCACCTTCAAAGCTCGGAAGCGGATCTCCGTCGCCCATATATGTGTGTATAAAATGACCCTCACCATTTAACGGATTGCTGTATGTAAAGGTAAATCTTCTGCACGATTCCGGGTTACCGTCGGCACTTTTGAGAATAGACATTGCATAGTTAAAATCACCATTTCCGACCTTGATGATACCTGAAATTCTAGGAGTAAAGTTCGGAGCGTCATCTTCAAATTCTCTTGTACGCAGTGACTGTTCAAAGGTCTGCTGCTGATTCATAAGCTCATAGATGGTATCAGTCTGGTCACCGTTTGTAACGATGGTCTTGTTCCCAAGGACTCTTACCGGGGAGTATATTATAAGATGCGGATCTGTAAGCTTTGATGGGTCAAATGCCTGAGTTCTTATGCCATCTCCGTCCTCAATAAATACTCTGTTGCGGCTGTTTTCACTCCTGCCCATTATAAAATATGCAGTGACCGCTTTTTTGCCGTCCGCTGATTTACCTATGATGATACCCCTTCCCGGGTATGCATTATTTTTAAGCTCAGCGTAAATATTTTTCTTTACCATATTGATCTCCATTCTGCCGCTTAAAAAGTATCTACGAAAATCCTCAAGCGACAAAAAGAATTCCGAATTTTCATACTGGTCTGTTAGTTTACAATTCTTGCCTTACCGTTAACAATTTCAATTTTGTCCTGACAAAACAGCGAAACCGCCTGCGGAAGAATCTTCCATTCTGCCTGTTCCATAATTCTCTTCTGAAGAGTTTCAGGAGTATCGCCGTTTTCAATCGCCACTGCTTTTTGCAGGATTATTGCACCGGCGTCAGCCTCTTCGTTTACAAAGTGTACAGTAGCGCCGCTAACCTTTACACCGTATTCCAAAGCGGCTTCATGAACTTTAAGGCCATAAAATCCCTGTCCGCAGAATGACGGTATAAGTGCAGGGTGGACATTTATGATTTTATAAGGGTATGCCTTTGTTACGCTTTCATCAAGAATTGTCATAAATCCTGCGAGGACGATCAGGTCAGCATTTTCCTCCCTGAGAGCTTCAAGAATAGCACTGCTGTAGCCTTTATTATCGGCATAATTCTTCCTTGGGATCACTCTTGTCGGGATGCCATTATTCTTTGCCCTCTCAAGAGCATAGACACCCTCTTTTGACGAGATAACACAGGAAATTTTTCCGTTTTCAATTATTCCGCTTTTCTGTGCGTCAATAAGCGCCTGAAGATTTGTTCCGCCGCCAGACACCAAAACAACAATATTTTTCAATTGGTTACCTCTCTCAGCAAATTATTACGCCTTCATCACTGTCAACAAGTTCGCCCAGCACATAAGCTTCAACGCCCGATGCATTGAGTATCTCAACAGCCCTGTCAGCGTCGTTCTTATCAACGGCTACTGTCATACCAACACCCATATTAAATGTGTTGAACATATCTCTCTCAGGAATATTTCCGGTCTTTGCAATAAGGTCAAATATCGGGAGTATCTGAACATCACTTTTTGCGATCTTTGCAGAAATTCCGTCCGGGAGCGAACGTGGGATATTTTCGTAGAATCCTCCGCCGGTGATATGAGAAATTGCCTTAACATTTACCTTTTCAAGGAGTGCCAGTACAGGTTTTACATAAATTTTTGTAGGAGTAAGGAGAGCTTCCCCAAGAGTTTTGCCAAGCTCAGAATAATGTCTTGCAAGGGTCTGTTCATTAACTGTAAAAACTTTTCTCACCAGTGAAAAACCGTTAGAATGAACACCGCTTGACTTGATACCAATAAGGATATCCCCTGCCTTCTGTGTTTCAGGTTTTAAAATCTTATCCTTGTCAACGACGCCAACGGAGAAACCTGCAACGTCATATTCGTCAACAGGATAAAATCCCGGCATTTCAGCCGTTTCACCGCCCACGAGAGCACATCCGGACTGAACGCAGCCGTCAGCAATACCGGACACTATCTCAGCAACCCTTTCAGGATAATTCTTTCCCACTGCGATATAATCGAGGAAAATCTGGGGCTTTGCACCGCAGCAGATAATGTCATTGACGCACATGGCAACACAGTCGATACCGATCGTGTTATGTCTGTCCATTAAAAATGCGATTTTAAGCTTTGTGCCGACGCCGTCTGTACCTGAGACAAAAACCGGCTTTTTTATACCTGTAAGATCTGGCTCAAACAGTCCGCCGAATCCTCCTATTCCGGACAGCACGCCTGATGTCGCTGTTCTCTTGACATGCTCCTTCATAAGCTCTACAGCCTTGTAGCCGGCTGTTACGTCTACGCCTGCGTTCTTATAACTCTCTGAAAAACTCTTCATTAATCTGCTCCTTATATTTTATTTCCGTCAATTGCAAAACATCTTACCGGATGGTATACAGGATGTACCCGTGTATACTCAGATTTCATCTGCTTTGTGCAGCAGCATGATTATTCCGGAAATCATCGTGCAATATACAATTCCGGTTTATTCTTTTCCGCTCCAGCAATAGGAACACAGCTGACATTCTGGTTTGCCTATTGCCCTTACGGTTCCTTCAAGTGACTGGAATTCAAGAGAGGTAAGCTTTAATCTGCGGCAAATTTCGTCCCTTAAAAGTTTGCCTCTCTCTGT
>JBJEQU010000208.1:0-11329 GCA_051881935.1 Porcipelethomonas sp.
GGAGGTATCGATTACAATGAAAATTAATGAACTTTACAAACTCTGGCGTGAAAAAGCAGTTGACGACCCTGACCTTATCAGTGAGCTCAGCAGCATTGAAAATGATGCCGAAGCTATAAATGACAGATTTTACCGCAGTCTTGAATTCGGAACCGGCGGTCTCAGAGGAGTTATCGGTGCCGGCACCAACAGAATGAATATATACACAGTAAGACGTGCAACCCAGGGCTTTGCTGATTATATCAATGAAGCCTATGAAAACCCCCATGTTGCTGTATCCTATGACAGCAGGATAAAATCGGATGTATTTGCAAAGGCAGCGGCGGGGGTTTTTGCCGCAAACGGTATCCATGTTCATATTTACAGTGAGCTTATGCCGACGCCTATGCTTTCATTTGCAGTAAGGGAACTGGGCTGCAGTGCAGGCGTTATGGTCACAGCCAGCCACAATCCCTCCAAATATAACGGCTACAAGGCATATGGTGCAGACGGCTGTCAGCTCAGTGTTGCAGAGTCCGAAAAGGTCATTGAAAAGGTAAATCTCCTTGATATGTTTGACGGAGTAAAGTCCGTGGAGTTTGATGAGGCTGTAAAGTCCGGAATGATCGAATATATCGGACAGGAAGTTATTGATAAATTCTATGAAAACGTACTTATGGAGGGACTTAATACTGATCTTGTACCGGACAGCGGTCTTAAGGTCGTGTATACCCCTCTCAACGGTACAGGCAACAAGCCTGTAAGGTACATTCTTGATAAAATCGGCGTAAAGGACGTGACAGTTGTTCCGGAACAGGAAATGCCTGACGGAAACTTTACTACATGCCCTTATCCGAACCCGGAGGTTAGGGAAGCTCTTGAATACGGTCTGAAATTATGAGAAAAGGTAAAGCCGGATCTTCTTCTTGCCACTGACCCGGACTGTGACCGTGTAGGTATTGCAGTGCCTGATGAAAACGGGGAATATGTACTCTTCTCAGGAAATGAAGTTGGAGCAATGCTTCTTGAGTATATATGCAGTGAAAGAACAAAACAGGGAAATATGCCTGAACATCCGGTTACTGTAAAGACTATCGTAACCACTGATATCATCAAAAAAATCGCTGCAAACTACGGCGTTGAGCTGATCGAAGTACTTACAGGCTTTAAGTTTATCGGTGAGCAGATCGGCATACTTGAAAAGAAGGGCGAAGAAAACAGATATATTTTCGGATACGAGGAGAGCTATGGCTATCTGTCCGGCAGCTATGTAAGGGACAAGGACGCTGTAAACGCTTCCATGCTTATCTGTGAAATGGCAGCTTTTTACAGAACCCAGGGAACCACCCTTTTGCAGGCTCGTGAAAATATGTATAAGAAATACGGCGTATATCATCATACTCAGCAGAGCTTTACCTTTGAGGGCGAAACCGGTATGACAAAGATGAGCAGCATTATGACCGGCCTCCGTGAAAATCATCCTTCGGAAATCGGCGGTTACAAGGTTATTAAGTTCGCTGATTACCTTAACAGTGTTTCTGTAGATATTCTGACCGGCGAAAAGACTGCTATCACGCTGCCTAAATCCAATGTCCTCGTTTTCGGACTTGAAGGGGATGCAGGCGTTATTATCAGACCTTCTGGTACAGAGCCCAAGATAAAGGCTTATTATACTGCTATCGGTGAATCACAGGCTGAGGCAGAGGCTGTTGAAAAGAAGCTGGTGGACAGCTTTTCAAAGCTTATCAGATGATCGTTGAATAATTATAAGGGAGCGTCTCTTTTAAGGGACGCTCTTTTTGCGGATGTATGGGACTGCACTTCGGCTCATCGCTTATAATAAATTCTTTACGTTTTATGGCAGAAAAAAGCGACTGACCCTGACACGGATCAGTCACCCATACATATTATTTAACCGAATTTATAATTATATCTGCGGACTTTTCAAATCCCAGAACACCGCTGTTGAGCATAAGGTCATAATTCTGACGCTTTCCCCAGTGCTGCTCGGTAAATGAAAGATAATGGGCAGCACGGCGTTTGTCAGCCTTTTTAATTTCCTTTGCGGCAGTTTCCGGATTATAATTATAATGTTCAACAATACGTTTTTTACGGAACTCCACGTCAGCGTAAACAAATACACGGAATAATCCCTTGTAATCCCTGAGTATGTAATCGGCACAGCGTCCGACGATAACGCATGGACCTCTGTCAGCCATTTCCTTTATTACCTTCTGCTGGGCAATATACAGCTGCGTTTCGAGATTTACCCCTTCATTGCGGCTGTAGGGGCTTATCCCATAGGATGTTCCAAGAGCGAGATTGTAAAGCAGACTGCTTGTGACCCGCTGCTCCGATTCCTTTACAAAATCAATAGAGAAACCGGATTCCTTGGCTGTTTCATCGATTATTTCATAGTCGTAGTAGTTTATTCCGAGCTTTTCTGAAACGAGCTTTCCGATAGTGCGTCCGCCGCTTCCAAGCTCACGTCCGATTGTAATAATTGTTTTACTCATATTATTCTCCCTTCTGCCGCCTGATACTTCATAACAAACAGGAATAAAAATCTCCCGGGCGGCAACGGAGATTTCAGAATGCTGTCCCACCGCCCATCGGCAGCGGAGAACCCATGTTCCGATCTGTACAGCATGACCTTTTTATATTATATTTTTTGTATAATCAGCTCTGTACCGAGAAGCAGTGCAAAGAACGCAAAATTATAGATGAGAAAAAATCCCATATATCTTCCGGTCTGCGGCTTTTCGGAGGCTGAATAGAGCCTGTAGGAAATAAGACTTGCAAGTGACGCAACAGGCGTTCCGAGTCCGCCGATATTTACTCCGGCAAGGAGCAGCACTGCGCTGCTAGTAAACCCTGAAAGCATCACTGTCGCAGGAACATTGCTTATAATCTGACTCAGAAGTGCTGAAACGAGTATTTCCCTTCCTTTGAGAATGCCGGAAATAAAGCTGCTGACGCTGTCGATATGCCCTAAATTTCCTACAAAGATGAAAAAGCACACAAAGGTTGCAAGGAGCATATAGTCAATTCTGAGGAACACCTTCCAGCTGCACACAGCCAGAGCAGCGACCGTTATCAGCAGGCAGGCATACTTGCTGACAAGTCCCGATACTGCAAAAATACATACCAGAAACAGCAGGCTGTAAATAAGCAGAAACATTTTCGGAAACGGCTTTCTCTCTTTTTCAGTGTATGGTATCTTCCCCTTTTTTATGAGAAGTATTGAAAGGCACAGCAGCCCATAGCTTAAAATTCCAAGAGGGAGAAGCGTTGTAACAAAATCCGCCGCTGAAATATTATAATAGGAATAAATGAACAGGTTATGGGGATTTCCTATTGGTGTCATCATGCTTCCGAGGTTTGCAGCAGCAGTTTCAATAACAACAGTTTTGATCAGAAAGTCCTTATCCGATGTGCATGCGGCAATGCCCATGGAAAGCGGGACAAAGGTCATCAGTGCAACATCATTTGTTATGATCATTGAGGTGAAAAAGCAGAGATTCATAAGGATAAAGGCTATCATTCTCGATGAAACTGTATGTTTGAGAAGAAAGTCTGTAATGATAGTAAAAATTCCGATACTTCGAAATGCCGCAACCACTCCCATAAGGCAGAAGAGCATTATAAGCACGTCAAAATCTATGTAATCAATATAACCTCTGCCCGGCGGCACGAAGATCATTGAGATAAGCGCTGCGGCGAGTGAAATAAAAAATACGGCATTTGATGCAAAAACTTTTCTGATTTTTTTCATTTATCACTCCTTTATTTTTTTCGCTGTACTCGACCTTTCAGTCAGCCGGGCTTACTGCTCCGGACTGCCGAACAGTATCAAAGACCTCCTATTAGCTCAGCAATTCTCTTTCTACATATTATTATACACCAAAACCAACAAAAAAACAAGTGAAAAATGCAAAAAAATGTTAGTGTTGTTCGATTAACAATTAACATATATTTTCACATACTATGAATAAGGCAGGTAAATACTGCCGGGATCTGTAAAATTGCTCTGTCAATCACAATAATTGGCGGAGCATTCTTGTATGCACTGAAAGAATATGCTATAATAAATGCACAGCATTTATTATATTTTATCTAATGCCCTTGCAGATACGCAAAGCAGGCTTTGCTCCCTGCATATCGGGCAATTATAGCAAAAATCTTCGATTTTATGCTATAATAGTTCTGTAATTAACATGTGGAAGGAGAACTTGTCTATGACTGCGAAACAGGTGGAAGAAATTATAAAGGGTATGCCGCATAAAAACAGTGTGTATTACAAAAAGCTCGTTCCCGGCGCAAAGCCCTGCTATGGTGTTAAGGTGCCGGAGCTGAGAAAGCTTGCCAGAAAAATTGCAAAGGAAAATTACAGGGAATTTCTTGACAGCAGCCAGTTTTTATCCTTTGAATCGGAAATGCTCCATGCCTTTGTTATAGGATATGCGTCTGACGATATTGAAACGATTCTCGGATACTTCATGGACTTTGTACCCTGTGTACATGACTGGTCGGTAAGCGACGCACTTTGTCAGACATTTACCATATCAAGAAAATATCCGGAGAGAGTTTTTGCCGCACTGACGGAGCTTTCCGGTTCACGGAATGAATTTGAAGTGAGGGTCGTTGCTGTAACACTTATGAGTCATTTTCTCAATGATGTATATATTGATAGGGTCATATCCGTTCTGGATAATCTGCACACTGAAAAATATTATGCACAAATGGGTGTTGCGTGGGCAGTGGCGACTGTAATGGCAAAATTCCCCGACCGATGCACTGAGTACATGAAGCCGGGGAATAATAACCTTGACAAATTTACTTATAACAAAGCCATTCAGAAGATGACTGAATCCTACAGAGTAACCGACGAGATAAAGGAGATGATGAAAAAGCTGAAAATTTCGGGATGAATATCGGTTTATTATTCTTCAATACCGTCAATCGTGTAAATGAATTTGACCTTTCCGTCCATGCTGTCATCAATTCCTGAAAAGCTTCTGTATGCTTTAGAAATATCAGTCAGATTTTTAAGTCTGTCAATAAGCTCCTTTATATCATCATTATACGCCTCAGCAATTTTATCGATGGCATCCTTTTTGAACTGCTCCATTCCGTCTTTAAGGTCACCGGAACCGCTTTCCAGCTTTGCCGCTCCGTCTGAAAGCTGTGAAACTCCGCTTTTCATTGATGCAGCACCGTCTGCAAGCTGGGCAGCACCGCTGTAAACTGCTGCCGCACCGTCTGCCAGTGCACCGATGGAGCCGTAAAGCACTGCTGTACCCTCCCTGAGACTGCCGCTTCCTGCTTCAAGCTGTGAAAGTCCGGAGTTGAGGGCGTCTGCACCTGCATAAAGGGAATCTGCACCGGCATCTGCTGCCTGAACTCCGGCTTTAAGCTTATCCGAACCGTCTTTGAGAGCCGTGTTTGCCGACGAAAGTTCCGAAGCGCCGCCGTAAAGCTCCGAAGCACCGCCGTTTACTGCTGCAATGGAATTATACAGTGTATTGCTGCCTTCTGCTATTTTAGAGCTTCCGTCTTTCAGCTCGGAAAGTCCGGAATCTATCTGATTTACTCCATCAGCCAGAGCAGATGAATTTTCCTCAAGCTGTCCTATGCCGCCGCTGAGAGCGTCCGCACCGCTGATAAGCTGACTTGTGCCGTCCTTTAAAGCCCCTCCGTCTTTCATGGATGCTGCTATCTGCTCCTGTCCTGAGATAGTCTGTTCAAGCACACCTATCATCTGGGCAATACTCTCGTCCGGAGAAGCCTGATATACAGCCTTAAGACCTGCCAGCACCTGCTTGTTGTACTCTATTGTAGTGTAAAGACTGTCGCCTGCCTGATCGATTCCGGCTGAAAGATTTCCAAGACCCTGGGACAAACTGTCAGCGCCGTCACTGAGCTGTCCTATTCCGCCGGCAGCTTCTTCAATTCCGGCTTTGAGCTGCTCCGAGCCAGCCTTTACTGTGCCGATCCCCTCATCAAGCTTCGTTGCAGATTCAGACAGTGTTTTTGAACCGCTTTCAAGCTGTGAGGTTCCGTCACACAGTGCTTTTGCGCCGGATTCGATTTTCTGTGAGCCTTCCAGTACTGCTCCTTCACCTTCGGACAGGGCTGCCGCCCCGTCAAGTATAGGTGTAAGACCCTCCGCAAGCTTTCTGGCACCTGCCGCAAGCTCAGAGGAACCTCCCTTTGCCTGACTTATTCCGTCATACAATTCGCCTGCACCGGAACAGAGGGCAGCCGCTCCGCTTTCAAGCTGCTGTGAACCGCTGTACAGTGACGCAGAGCCGTCAGCCAGCCGGGACGCACCGCTGCAAAGCTGATCCGAACCATCCTCAAGGGCAGATGTTCCCTCAAGGAGAGCTTTGATTCCGTCATAAAGCTCCGAAGAACCCTCTGCAAGCTTTTCGGCAGCGTCGGTTATTTCCTCTATTTTTTCGTCCAGCTCGTCAAGACTGTCTGTGTTATCCATGTCTATATCAGAAAAGATCTCATTTGTTGCAACTACAAATGATGAGGAAATGGAAAAATCAGTTACATCGGCTGAAAATTCAAAATAATCGGGAATTTCTATATCAGCATCTTCCTTTTGGTCAAGACCAAGACTTTCTGAAAGTCCCGGAAGTGCCATACCGGTCACAATAAATCTTTCGCCGTCAGAGATATACTGTCCGTTTCTGACTTCAATATTGCTGAATCTGCTGCTGTCAAGTATCGAAGCGGATATCATCAGAAACGGTACGTACATATCAGTGCTTTTACCGTCCTTCTTAACGGAATGTTTTTCGTTGTTAGTGTAGTCATATCTTACAGTTATCCTACCGCTTTTTCCTGCAAGCTCATCGGGGGATATTTCCTGTCCGTCCAGACAGTAGGTGATCTTTACTGTGACAGGCAGTTCCTTGTCGGTAGTGCCCTTGTAGTAGATGTCCGAACCGCCGGCATCCCACTGAACCTGACCGCCGTTTTCTGTAAAGGTTTCATCTCCCTTTACGTTTTCTATGCCCTCCAGTTCCGATTTATCCGTAATGCCCGAAAGTCCGCCCTTATTGTCCAGCCAGTCACTTACAATAACATTCTTTTTATTGCCCTGTGAATCGGCAACTACATAGACTGTTTCTTCCTTTATTACATCGCTGCTCTGACTTTCTGCCTGCTGAGCAGCTTCAGCGTCCTTCTGTGCCTTTGCAGCGGTCACTGCAAAAACTCCTGTTGATCCGGCTGATATAAGAATTGCCATTACTGCGGCAAGAACTCTTGTTAACTTTTTCATGATTGTCCTCCTTTATGACTTCTTGGGTCTTATTCCGATCGTGGTCTTACAGATAAGTTTATCAAACAGCATAAGCATTGACGGAAGTACAAGAATTACCGTAAACATGCTGACTATAGCGCCTCTTGACATGAGTATGCACAGAGAGGATATCATATCCATTTCTGAGAATACCCCCACGCCTACCGTTGCGGCAAAAAATCCCAGAGCGCTGACAATAATGGATTTTATAGAGGTTGAAAGTGCAATATAGACTGATTCGTTTCTGTCTTTGCCTCTTGACCTCTCCTTTTTGTATCTTGTGGTCATTAGTATCGCATAATCCACGGTGGCACCCAGCTGAATAGTACCTATTACTATTGAGGCAATAAACGGCAGTACCGTACCGGTGTATGCCGGGATGCCCATATTTACAAAGATGGCAAATTCTATGACTGTGACCAGTATGACCGGAAGCGATATCGACTTTAAAACCAGTGCAATAAGAATGAATATAATACCGATGGAGGCTGTGCTTACAAGATTGAAGTCATGATCCATAATACTTATAAGGTCTTTTGTTGCCGGCGCTTCACCGATAAGCATTCCGTCCTCATCATATTCCTTTACTATTCCATTGATTTTTTCTATCTGTGCGTTGACATCATCAGAGGCTGTTTTATATTCAGAGCCTATGAGCATCAGCTGCCACTTGTCGCTTTTAAGTATTGATTTTATCGAATCAGGAATAATCTCCTGCGGTATTGCAGAACCTATAAGAGTATCCATTCCCAGTGCAAAGCTTACGCCGTCCACATTCTCTATCTCGTTCGTCATCGCACTGGCATCCTTTGACGGCAGCGACGAATCGACAAGAAGCATATGGGTGGAATTCATATTATATTCTTCGGAAAGCCTGGAATTTGCAACTACGCTTGCAGTATCTTCCGGCAGCATCGTATCAAAGTTATAATAAACATCATAGTGAGTGTAACCGTAAACCGCCGGAATCATTGCTGCAGCGAATATCACAAGGACTGCACGGCGGTGTTTCAGTATAAATGCTGCCGCCTTGTCAAGGGACGGGATAATATTCCTGTGTCTGGTTTTTTCAATGGCTTTGTCAAAGGTAAGGATAAAGGAAGGGAGTATTGTTACACATCCTATAACTCCGAATACGACACCCTTTGCCATTACGATACCAAGGTCAAGACCAAGTGTAAAGCTCATAAAGCACATTGAAAGAAATCCGGCTATGGTAGTCAGGGAGCTTCCCACTACAGATGAAATGGTGTTTGATATCGCATGTCCCATAGCACGTTCCTTTTCTCCCGGAAAACGCTTCTGGTTGTCCTGATAGCTGTGCCACAGGAATATGGAAAAGTCCATGGTTACACCAAGCTGAAGTACAGCGCTGAGTGCCTTTGTAATAAAGGAAATTTCCCCCAGGAAAAAGTTTGTGCCCAGGTTGTATATAATCGCCATTCCTATACTGAGCATAAAGAAAACCGGAATGAGGAACGAATCCATTGTTACTGCAAGAACTATACTTACAAGCAGTACTGCAATGACAACATACATTACAGACTCCTGGTCGGACAGGTTTTTTATATCAAGAACCACCGCTGACATTCCGCTGACAAAGCACTGCTCTCCGGCAATATCCCTTATCTCCTCAATGGCGGATAATGTCCCGTCTCCGGAGGATGTATCGTCAAAAAACACCGCCATAAGGGTTGAATCCTCCGAATTGAAGAAATCATAAATATCATCCGGCAGTATCTCCTTTGGTATGCTGATGTCGGCAACAGTGTCATACCATACCACGTCGGCTACATGGTCTACTGCCTGGATATTTTCCTTCATTTCTGCCACATCCCTATCGGACATGCCCTCGACCATGACCATAGAGAATCCGCCTTTCCCGAATTCATCCATAAGTATATCCTGCCCCTTCATAGTTTCAATATCTTCAGGCAGATATGACAGAATATCATAGTTTACTCTTGTTGTTATAAATCCTATTGTTGATGGAATAAGCATCAGTATTCCTAAAATAATAATAAGGATTCTGTGCCTTGCTATCCATTTTCCGAATTTAACCACAATATTGCCCTCCTTTTCAATAATGACTGCTGGTCATTTAATGCTATTATTATATTCCTGTATTTATCAAAAGTCAACAGCTATGCTTACAAAATAATGACCATTAGTCATTATTTTGTAAGCATGCACAAAAGACTGCCGCCAAAATAAATGACTAATGGTCATTTTTGTCAATTGACTTTTTTACAGTTATATTATATAATAGTTGAAAAGGGTGGTGACTATGGGAAAACTTGATACAAATAAAAAGAAAAAAAGGGAGTCGCTGCTGAACACAGCATTTAATTTTTTTACCTCAAAAGGCTTCGGTCAGACCTCTATTTCAGAAATAGTTGACAAGGCAGGAGTCGCAAAGGGGACATTTTATCTCTATTTTAAGGATAAATATGATATAAAGAATAAGCTTATCTCCCACAAATCAAATCAGCTTTTTCAGAACGCCGTCAGCGAACTGGAAAAGCATCCTGAACTGGAATTTCAGAACAAGATCATATTTATAATCGATAATATCATAAATCAGCTTAACGAAAACAAAGCGCTGCTTACTTTCATTTCCAAAAATCTCAGCTGGGGGGTTTTCAAAAATGCTCTCATTTCTCCGGATGCTGACGAGGATTATAATTTTAAAAACATCTATGACAGAATGATAAGCGACTCGCCGAAAAAGCTCAGGGATCCGGAAATCATGCTGTTTATGATAATAGAACTTGTTGGGGCGACAATATATTCAGCGATACTCTATGAAGAACCTGTAGCGCTGGATGAGCTGAAGCCATATCTTTATAAGACGGTTAAAACAATAATCAGTCAGCATGAAACAGAATAATTCTCTATAAGGGAGAAAATTATGCCTTTTGAATTTTTAATTCTGGATTTTATACAAAATCATATCAGGTCTCAATCAATGGACTCCATAGTCCCCATAATTACTCATCTTGGGGACATGGGGATATTATGGATCGTCTTTTCGCTTATAATGCTCATAATACCCCGGTTCAGAAAGGTCGGGATTGCGATGGCTGCGGCGCTGGTTCTTGACCTGTTCCTCTGCAATATTTTAATAAAACCATTTGCCGCAAGGCTTCGTCCCTGTGACATAAATACAGCTGTTCAGCTTCTTATACCAAATCCGGAGGATTATTCGTTTCCTTCCGGTCATACCGCAGCCGCTTTTGCAGTCACTTCTGCGCTTTTCTTTGAAAAGAACAGACTGTGGATTCCTGCTCTCATCCTGTCGGCTCTGATCGCCTTTTCAAGATTATATTTGTATGTACATTTCCCTACGGATGTGCTTGCCGGGGCAGTTCTCGGAATTCTGTGCGGCTGGCTTGGTGCAAAGCTTGCAGACAGACTGATGAGTCTGAAAAGAAAGGATGAAATAAGTTAGAGTTTGTTTTGTATCAGCTGCAATGCTGATTCAGGATAGTTTTCAATGCACTTACGCTTGCACTGTGTATTCTTGCAACAGGTATATTATGCTTCTGGGATTCCTGATTAACACTGGTCAGCATTTTGTGGGAGCAGGTATTTGTAAATACTACCATCAGATCAGGAGTGCCAAGCTTATTTTTAAAATCAGCCGGCATCTGCGTGAAAACCTTTGCCTTGCATTTGTATGATTTGCATATTTCCTTATATCTTGTTGCCATGCGGTCATTTCCGCCTATTACTACTACGCTCATATTTAACCTCCGGGTTTCAGAACTTGTTTTGATTGTCAATAACTTGGGTTAGCTGTTGCTAACTGTATGTATTATACCATGAAGCAGCCGGATTGTCAAGGGTAATATTGATAATTCATAAAAATATCTGCACTGGTTCAGGTATAAGAACAGGGGAGCGGTTTAATACTAATCCCATATCAACCTGTTGAAAGTTTCTCCGCTATCATTTCGTCACTCTGTGCAGCCCACCCTTGACTGACAAAATGCTATCAGGAAACTTCTTTCAACAGAACGATAAG
Organism: Porcipelethomonas sp.; assembly: GCA_051881935.1. Lineage (GTDB taxonomy): Bacteria > Bacillota > Clostridia > Oscillospirales > Ruminococcaceae > Porcipelethomonas. The sequence continues at coordinate 11,325 of JBJEQU010000208.1, forward strand.
GGATT
>JBJEQU010000209.1:0-11314 GCA_051881935.1 Porcipelethomonas sp.
CCATAACAGCTGCAAATGCGAAAAAGCAGCCGGCAAAGGGTCTGATGCCATGCCTCAGCCTTTCATAGGTTTTCAGGCTCAGCAGTATCGCAGGAGGAATAAAAGGTATAAGCACCTTTCCGTCTACATACATTCCGCCGTTTAACAGACATATAATGACCGGACAGAATATTATAACTGCAAGAGCAATTCCGAGGAATCTGTCCGCACTGCTTTTTTTAAGGAATATGGCAGATATCACCGAAAACAGTCCGAAGGAGGACAGACCGAAAGAGTGCGGCGAAAGAATGACAGCCCCCAGTGATGAGAACGGGATAAAAATCGCAGCGGACAGGTCTGTATTGGTAGCGTCCCTGCTGCCGGGTATTGCGGCAAATGTGGGAAGGAGGAGTATTGCTGCAATGGAAACTGAAACGGCAATACAGCCTGCAAATTTAATGCCTGTTTTTGCGAAATCTTTAAGGCAGAAGTTTTCTCTGCTGCCGATGAAGGAGTAAACAGCATATATCGTTATGGCAATGATCGAGGGGATGCTGAAAAAGTAGCTTGAAAAAATGATAAAAGCGGTAAAAATTATAAGGGGAGTTTTAATATTTCTCCGGATAAATATATCCGCCCCTTCAAGAGCCGCAATAAGAAACGGCATATAGTTTACGAACATGATATGGCGGTGACTATGGAAAACAAGGGGCGCTGAAAATACAAAGAGTATACCCCCGATAAATGCGGTTTTCAGTTTAAAACGCCGCCTTGCAAAATTATAAAATAATATGACGCCTGCCCACATTGAAATAACGCTGAAAATCTGAACAAAACCGGACATCTCCACAAATGGGAAAAGGTACGACAGCAGCAGCATGGGAGAGAAAAGACCGTAGTAGGACAGCGAATAGATATTCTCCCCTGCTCCGCAGTGCGGTGCAAAATCGGGAAAAAGATCCCCTGTCTTGTAAAACAGCTTTCTGAAATAATCAGGGAACGGATAATGCTGGGAACACCAGTCCAGACAGGACCCGAAGGCAAATTCAGACCGGATTATTATCAGGATAAATAAAAAATATATTGCGGATAGTATAATACAGTGGGACAGCGCCCTGTGCTTTCTGAAAAATTTCAAAATATCATTCCTGTTCCTGCGGACTGTACTGAGTCCAGTTTTCATAGCTGTTCATGTGGGAAAGCTTTGCTATAGTATCCGACTGTGAAATATAGATGGATTCCAGCTTTTCCTTAAAGCTGATTCTCTCCTGATCCATGCTTTCAAGAGTTGATTTTACATTTTCAAGGTCGGTTTTTTTATAATATTTTCCGAAATACCAGAGCTGTGAATCTGTGCCGGTTTCCTCAAATATTTCTGTTACAAATTCATGTGTCATAACATGATGCTGGTGTTTATATTCGCCCTTCTGGTTGTGGGTGACTATAAGCTCCCAGTCCTTATAGTTCATTACCAGCTGAAGATCATTTTTTATTTTATCCTGCACTCCGGACCAGTCATCACGCTTTCCGCCGACCTTGTCCGGATAATCGAGAATTATTCCGTTATTTCCCGATTCAGCAAGGACTTTTTCAAATTCACTGCTTCTCGTTTCATTTCTGCCGTTTGTAACGCAGACTATAAAATACCCTCCGTCCATAAGGTGCCCTCCGCCCCAGAGGACTTCGTCATCGGGATGGGCAGTTATCATAAGCTTATCCGCACTGTCAGCACCTGAATTTACAAGTTTGCTCACCGTCAGCGGATCAACGTCATAGGCTCTGTTTTTTGAATATGTATGTATGCATAGTCCTGCCAGCATTATAAATGCGGCGGCGCAGGTGATAATACTTAATATTTTTTTCATTATAATTGGTCCTTAATTTTTTCAGGAAAATTTAACGGGACGCTCTGAAAGAACGTCCCACAGACTGTAGAAAAACATACTTTAAGGGGTATTTAGGGGACGCTTTCACTTGCAAAGCGTCCCCTCTTCCCAAACAGTCCACTGGACTGTTTGGAAATTCACCCCCGTAAAAGCGCTTCTAAGGCAGGGGATTTCGCCCTCTGCGGAGGGCGATGAGGGACTCTGTCCCTCAACCCTGCAAGCCTTTGAAAAGGCTTGAGCGAAACTTTCACATTGCTTTCCGCATACTTTAAAAAGACTTTTCCGACAAGCTGCGGGACGCTCCAAAAGAACGTCCCATTGATACACTTAATAAGTTTTAATTTGTCGGTTCTTCGTATACCTTAAATGTCACGTCATACCCTAACAGATATTTCCTGTGAAGAATAAGGTCATCCAGTGACGAGCCTATTCCGTCTCCGTCCACATCATCAGCACTGGCATGAGGTGCCGGAAGCCCGTCTGTACCCAGCTTAGCGAGAACAGTACGCTCCATTATAACCGTGTCAAAAATATTGACCTTTCCGTCATCGTTTAAGTCACCAGGTGTAAAGTCCAGATCCGGATAGTCCGGCGTGTCATCTCCTGCCGATGTGTAATTTGCCCAGTCACCGGGAAGCTCATCAAGAGTGATACAGTAGTCACTCTGATACATTTCCTTTAACGTTTCCGGATCGTTATAATTGTCACCCGAAAGGAAGTTGTCAGTTCCATTATCATACCAGATGCAGAAATACAGCCAGTATGCCTTTTCTGTAAGAATGTTGCCAAGGCTCGGAACTGTGTCGTTTTCAGGCATTGAAACAAGCTTTTTGTTTCCTGTCAGGTCTACCAGGTCATAGAATGTAGAGGAAATTGCATCCTCGTTAGGACCGGATGTCTTTCCGTCATGACGATTGTAGGTAGTATTGTACTTGTCGAATCCAACTATGTCAACCCATTCATCTCCCGGATACCATGGAGCAGAGGTTGAGTAGTTATAGCTGTTGAATTCCCAGATAAGATTATGAAGACCGTATGTTTCTGTAAGCTCCGTATAAAGCTGCCTCCAGAGAGCAACGTAAGGCTCAGCACCTTCCTGTCCCCACCAGAACCATGCGTTTCCTACACCGCTGTTTCCTTCAGCCTCGTGGTAAGGTCTGAAAATTACAGGAATATTTTCATCCTGAAGCTTCTGGAGCTGCTCAGCAAGAAGCCTTATAGTCTCCATTACATATTCATATTCCTTTGTGCCCTCTGTTGTTGCATTGGCAACGCTGAAGGACGAATTTGGCTTATATGTGCAATCTTCCCAGCTGAGTGTGTCTCCGACAGTATAGTTTTCAAAATCGACCGGTATATTTATATGCCAGCAAATAGTCGGAATACCGCCCTTTTTGCCCCACTCAACGGCTCTTTCGGCGGAACCGTCATCCCAGCCGTAAAGAGGATTGTAGTTCATAAAGTCAAAGCCTCTTATTGCCGGATATACGCCGAAATTTCTCTTTATCCACTCAAATTCCGATTCATAGCCTAAAAGCTCGTCTCCGCTGTATCCGCAGGGGCTGTCGGCAGTGTGACCGCCGCCGTAGATCTCCTGCTGTCCTGAGAGTATATGCTCTCCGTAAACATCACAGAGATAGGTCATAAGTCCCTTTGCTTCCGCAGTGGCATTCTCGTCTGACAGCTCCGGTGAGATGTTAAGCTCCGGGAACTCTGCGGCCTTTACTGTGATGGTGTCATAGCCTGCATAGCCGTAATTCATTGTAAGCTTTATCAGATTTGTTCCCTTGTTAAGACGGAACTTGCCGAAGCTCATATCGGTCCATTTATCGGCATGGGGGAAGAATACTCCGTATTCGCTTCCGTTTACCTCAATAGACTGACGCCTAGAGTCAGTGTCAAGGATCTGGATGTAGCTTGTCGAGATCTCATACATTCCGTCCTCTTCGACATCAACCTCAAAGCTTACGCTGCCTCCTGTCATGTAGACGAAACCGCTGCCGGAATATCCGGGAAACTCCTGTCCGTAAATGTCCGTCCAGACGGTTATGCCGTCGTTAAGCGTAAGGTCCTCAGCTTCGACAGTTGAACCAACGGGAACCTTTACAGCTGATTCTTCCTCTGCACTGACAAAAGGCGTCATTCCTGCCATTGTAGCTGCAAGTGCCGACGCAGTCAATGCAGACAGTGTACGTTTTAGCGTTTTAAACATATTTACCCCTCCTGTTTCAGGGATCCTGCGACCTGTATAAATTTTTTTACAGCAGATCAGCAGACACCCATATTTTACAAATATTACTGTACCTTATATTGTATCAAAAAATTTATGAAAAGTCAATAAAGATATTGAAATTTCACAAAAAGACCTGTCCACATAAAACATACGTGCGGATACGTCTCAGACTATAGAAAAAGTCAGCCGCCGGAAATCCGGCGGCTGTTATTTTAACCGATTCTTTTGTTCTGTTTAAAATATCAGTATCAGTTTTCCCTGAATGTTACCCACTGATATTTTGCTGTAAGAGGAGTGTTGCCGTTATAGGGATTAAGCCAGCTGTCAACTCCGATACCAGGCCATACATTCATCATGATCTTTGCCGGCGTGGATGGGATATTGCTGCTTGCAGTGTAAACTGCCTTTCCGTCTACATACCATGTTATATGGTCAGGCTGCCAGTCAAAACCGTATCTGTGGAATCCCTCGGAAGCGTCAAATCCAAGATCATACATGTATTCATGGCCGCCGACTCCGTTTGTATAGTAATTGAACTGAACCTTTGTAGTATCCTTCCCCAGGATCTCCACATCAATTTCATCCCACGGATTATTGTCCGACGGACCTGTGTACGTAAAGAAGGATGATACAACGCCGTCATTCTTTATAGCCTGCATCGATGTTTCGTAATATCCGTATCCGTAGAAGGATTTAGTACGGTATTCGGCTGCTGAGTAGTTGTATTTTCCGCTGGCATCCTTGTCAATTGTAAGGTTCAGCGCATTGTCTGCAAATGCTGCATTGGAGGCGTACCATCCGCAGTCGAAGGGACTGCCGTTTGTCCAGCCGTCAGAAGCCTCAAAGTAAGATGAAGCACCGATTCTGAAATCAGCGGTCATTGTTGCTGTGCTGTCCGGTTCGTCTGAAACTGTCGGTTCGTCATCATCCGGAGGTGTAACTGCTCCTGTGAGTACCCTTTTAAGGTATACAAAATCAAAAGCATTAACACAGTCACTGCTGTCCATGTCAGCATTTGCCCACTGACTCTCATTCAGGTCTGTTATTTTAAGCAGATATTTTTTCAGAAGTGTAATATCTGCGGTATTGACAGTGTTGTCACAGTTTACGTCGCCTTTAAGATTTGTTGCTGTATTCTGGCTGCCGGCGCCGTCCTCTGAAACTGCCATAAGATAGATCAGCGGTGAATTCCAGTATGTTGTTATTTCATTTGTGGAATAGCTTTCTGAATGGTCAACATAGCATTTTGCCGGAGCAACTCCTGCAAGATAAGCCTTCGCCGCACTGTCCTCTTTAGCCGAGTTGACGCCTCCTACAAGCATACCCTTCATTGCCTTATTCTGAGCCATTGAAGGTCTGTGATGAGGGTTCTCAGGCGAAACAGTGCCAAAGCCTGTTACATAGCAGACACCGTTGGGGTTTTTGCCGAGCAGATAACTGAGATTGGATTTTGCTGCGTCCATGTAACTGCTGTCATCACTGAGCTGAGCCGCAAGTCCCAGAATAACGCCTGCATTGGAAACGGTCATATTGCTTCCCCAGTTAAACGTCGTAAGTGCAACTCCGTAGGGGCTTGATTCGGTTCTGCTGAGGAAGACTGCCGCCTGGGATAGTATACTGTCTTTTGCCCTTGTGTAAATTGACGAGGTTTTGTCTATTCCCTCCATGCCCACAATGGCAATATTTCCGTAGTCTCCCACAGTTGCCCAGTCCATACCGGTTTTTGCACTCATCCCCTCAAGGGCTGTTTTATATTTTTCCCCGCCGGTCGAACGGTAAAGCTGTGCTGCCGCCCAGTAGCGTTCGTCAAGGTCGGTACGGTCGCCGTACTCCCCTGTTGTAATGTCATCGGGGTTTGTAAAATTGAAGTCAGGGTTTGCTTCAAGATAGCTCCATGCCTTCTGAGAAGCCGCAAGACACTTCTCTGCAAACTGAATATCTATGTCCTTGTAAAACTCGTAACCCATAGCAGTCGCCGCACAGAAATCCGCTGTTGCAGTTGAAGAAACAGGGGTCACAATAAGTTCATCCGTTTCCATCTCCGGCATTACATATCCCGGGAAGCTTTCGCATGTAACCTTATGGTAAACGCCGCCGTCAGAGGTCTGCATTTTGAGCATCCATTCAAGTCCGCACCGTGCTTCATCGAGAATATCCGGAGTTCCGTTTCCGCTTTCAGGAATGCCTGTGCTGTCACTGAACATCTCAGGATTTGCACTGTAGGCGTTCAGAAGGTCTGCCACTGTCTTTGCAGCAGGAACGGTATATCTTCCGTAGTCCCCGGCGTCATGCCAGCCGCCGCTTACATCAATGTATTCACTGGTTCCGTAAACCTTTGCCGTTTCAGTGTGGCAGGGTACATGTCCGAAATCACTGTCACTGATGGTAATGCCGCATCTCTGGAGGTACAGCATTCTTACAGAGCTGTCCAGAAGATTGCTGTAAACATTATCCCCTATTTCAAAGGTATATGAATTATCAAGATCTCCGCATTTTATGTAGTATTTTCCGGGTGTATCAACTGAGGAAAAATCACCAAGCCAGTCAGTTTCATCTGCATTGCTGTTGACCGTCTCTCCGTAAAGCTCACCGGTATAAACAACAGCCCCTGTTGCAGCGTCAGCCACTGAGAAGCTTTTATCACTGCCAACGCCTCTGAAAACGGCGATCTTTTTATCATCCGGTTTATATCCCACCTGATTTACAACTATCGGCGGTTCATAGGCTCTTACAGATGAATAATCAACATCGCTGTCATCCACAAGCTCAAGCACCACGTTGTCAAGGTATATCTTGTGCGCTCCGGGATCCTCTCCCTCGTAGCCGCAGTTGAAAACAAGCTTCGACATTATATCCGTGTCAGCTTCCATTGTAAAATTATAATCGACCGTCTGCGGCTGGGAAGTAAGGCTGAGCTGTTTCCATGTGTAAGCCTGATATGTTCCGCCGTTTTGCTGGATCATAGCCTCAACAACCCTGTCAGTGTCCGATGAAATTTCGTAGGAGATATGATACACTCCGTTTTTATAAAGCGGAACAATATCATAGAACATCTGAACTGAATAGCTGAGCTTGCCCACCGAGGAAATGTCTAAAACCAGCCTGCCGTTTTCCGCCGAGAGAGAAGCGCTTCCGCCGCTTTCCTTGTATATACCCCAGTCAGTGGTGCCTGTGCTGAAATCAGAATTGCTGATTATATTATCATAAGCCGATGTGATAATATTGTTCACAGGCATAACGGCAATTGCAGAAGCCATAAGTGCTGCCGCAGCGGCAGCAGCAATTTTTTTAAATACCATATAAATTCCTCCCCGTTCTCATCTTCATTTATGGATCGAATCAGATACCTCATGCATCCTTAAGTCAACACCGCATAATTAACGGCTGTCGCCTTTGCCGCACATCTGCTTGCAGATTTTCCGTCATATCACACAAAAATCTCTTGACATACGCCAGTATGCCTGCGAGCTTTTTATGCAATCTGACAAAAAATCTGACTGCGCATCTGTACGACAATAATTATGCGGTGTTGCCTTAACAGTATTTTAACATCTTTCCGTCGTATTTTCTACATTCATTTTGCAGATTTTAGCATTCTGTTAACACAATATCAGCAAATCATACGAAAAAGATTCACCAGACGGATGTTTTTTTAGAGAACAAAAAGGCTTCAATATAAAACTGGTATTTACTTTCCCGGCTGCACAACGTAAATTACGCTGCAGCCGTCATCATAAACCTCCCCAAGCCATCTTTCAAGGCGGTCCGCCTCGGCCTGCCCAAGTTCCTTTTCAAGATAAATAACCGCATTTGTCTCTGTGACCAGATTACCATCTGGTCCTATGTATTCCATACTGCCCACCTTTACATTATTCACCGAGGGAAAGAGAATACTCATTTCCTTTGTTATAAGTTCCGTAGAAACTGCATCCTCAAAGCCGGTAACTGCTTTCGTATCTTCAGCTGCCTGTTTTACCATAAGTCCGGCGACAACCAGACATGGAACCAGTATAATTATAGTGTTGAATATAAGGTGCCGTTTCATCCGTTTCCACTGCTGCGCTGTAAATTTCCCCTCCTGGGGAACCTTTAAGATTATCAGCACAAGTGCCGAGGCAAGAAAAATAAAATATGTATTGACAAGGAACAGCAGTCCTGCTCCCAGTACTATATGCAGACTGCCGTTGGCTATACCGTATCCGCAGGTGCAAAGGGGCGGCATAAGAGCCGTTGCAATGGCAACGCCGGGAATAACATTGGATTTTTCCTTTCTGGTCATTCCTATCATTCCGGCAAGTCCGCCGCATACGGCAATAAGCACATCCCATATATTAGGCTGTGTTCTTGCAAGCAGTTCGGAAGTCTGGGTCGAGATAGGTGAAATGCAAAAATACAGCGTGGACGTAACAAGACAGATTGCTATCTGGAAAGAAAATCCCACGGCTGATTTTTTCAGCTGCTTTGTATCGCATACCGCAACACCATAACCCATCGCCTGAATGCTTCCCATAAGCGGTGATATCAGCATTGCTCCTATAATGACCGCTGTGGAATTCATGTTCAGACCAATGGACGCTATCAGGATCGCCATCATAAGGATACATAAATTCGTTCCTGTGACCCTGCCGCCGCTTGTTATCCGTTCTTTTATTTCTTCGTAATCCGCAGTATCAGAGTGCAGCGAAAAGGCACTCTTTATCCTTGTGTACATTTATAGAACCTCCCATGTTTCATTGACAGATATTTTTTCCTTAATCCGGTAAAAATGCTGTATCTACATTATAGTACATATATCCGGAATTTGCAACATTCAGTTCTCGTTTTCATAGCTTCAGACTATGCCCGACGATAAAAAACAGGTGTTACCACATACCGCAGAAATCATGTTATAATAAATGCAACTGCATTTATTATAATTTATTTAAGTCAATTATAGCAAAAATCTGCGATTTTATGCTATAAATAAATTCAAAATGCAAATTAATCAGAAAGGCGATGGTAACATGAAAACATCAATTACAGGATACCCAAGAATAGGCTCTCAGCGTGAGCTGAAATTTGCAAGTGAGAAATATTTCAGAAATGAAATATCAGAGGATGAGCTTCAGAAAACTGCAAAAGAGCTGCGGCTTGAAAATCTTAAAGTCCAGCGTGAAAGCGGACTGGACTTCATTCCTTCAAATGATTTTTCCTTTTATGACGGCATGCTTGACACTGCGTTTCTGCTCAATGCAGTCCCCGACAGATACCGCAGACTCGGATTGTCCGGGCTGGACACATATTTTGCCATGGCAAGAGGTTATCAGGGCGAAAAGGGCGACGTCAGAGCATTTGCCATGAAAAAATGGTTCAACACCAACTATCACTACATGGTACCGGAAATCGGCGATAACACGGAGATCCGGCTGACCGGCAGCAAGCCCTTTGAACTGTTTTCAGAAGCACTGGAGGAGGGTGTAAAGACAAAGCCTGTCATAATCGGACCTTATACTTTTCTGAGACTTGCAAAGTATACCGGAGAGAAAACTGCCGCTGATTTTGCTCCGTCTGCGATTTCTGCTTACTTCGATATTATAAGTAAACTCGCCGGTCTGGGTGCGGAATGGGTACAGCTTGACGAGCCATGCCTTGTTATGGATATGACGGCGAAGGACAAGAAACTGTTTATGCAGCTGTACAGCAATATTCTTGAAAATAAATGCGGCATAAAGGTTCTTTTGCAGACCTATTTCGGTGATGTACGTGACTGCTATGGTGAACTCTGCAGACTGGCTTTTAACGGTATCGGACTTGATTTTGTTGAGGGAAAGCGTTCCCTTGCACTTGTCAGGGAAAACGGATTTCCAAAGGACAGGCTGTTGTTTTCAGGTATTGTAAACGGCAGGAATATCTGGCGCAATCATTACAGCAATACCCTTGAAGTAATTTCAGAGCTTGAGAAGCACTGCGGAGAGATAGTGCTCAGTACATCCTGCTCCCTGCTGCATGTTCCCTACACGCTGAAAAATGAAATAAAGCTTTCAGACAGCTATAAAAAGCATTTTGCCTATGCAGAGGAAAAGCTTTCCGAGCTTGCGGAGCTTAAAAAGATACTTTCGTCAGAAACACCGGCTGAAACGGAAGAATATCAGCATAATGTACACTTGTTTGCGGAACCCAGAAGCGGAGTAGATCCGGAGGTGCAGCAAAAGACTGCGGCACTTTCAGATAAGGACTTTGTCAGACTGCCTGCATCTGAAGAACGTGAAAGGATACAGAGAGAACGCTTTGACCTGCCCCTTCTGCCGACTACGACTATAGGTTCATTCCCCCAGACAGCAGAAGTCAGAGCAACACGCGGGGCATTCCGCAGAGGTGACATAACTGAAGAACAGTACGAAGCATACATGAAAAAGAAAATCGCAGAATGCGTGAAACTTCAGGAGGAGATCGGACTGGACGTTCTCGTTCACGGCGAGTTTGAAAGAAACGACATGGTGGAATATTTCGGCGAGTGTCTGGACGGATATATCTTTACAGAAAAGGCATGGGTACAGTCCTACGGCACACGCTGCGTCAAGCCGCCGGTAATATGGGGTGACATTTCCCGTGCAAAGCCGATGACTGTAAAATGGTCAGCGTATGCACAGAGCCTTACTGACAAGCCGATGAAGGGCATGCTGACAGGACCTGTTACCATTCTCAACTGGTCCTTCCCCCGTGAAGATATTTCACTGAAAGAAAGCGCATACCAGATAGCTCTTGCTATCCGTGAGGAAGTTCTCGACCTTGAAGCAAACGGCATAAGCATCATACAGGTGGACGAAGCCGCACTTCGTGAAAAGCTGCCGCTGAGAAGATCCGACTGGAAAAGCGATTATCTTGACTGGGCGATACCGGCATTCCGTCTGGTTCACAGCGGTGTCAGACCGGAAACCCAGATACACACACATATGTGCTACAGCGAATTTGCGGATATTATTACAGATATTGACAACATGGACGCCGATGTTATAACATTTGAAGCAAGCCGTTCAGACCTTACCATTCTTGACGTGCTGAAAGAAAACAATTTCCGCACACAGGTGGGACCGGGTGTTTACGACATTCATTCTCCGCGTATTCCTTCCGGAAAGGAAATAAAAACAGCTCTGTATAAGATGCTTGACCGTATTCCTGCGAAAAAGCTGTGGGTAAATCCGGACTGCGGACTGAAAACCAGAGGAAATGCAGAAAC
>JBJEQU010000210.1:0-11271 GCA_051881935.1 Porcipelethomonas sp.
CATCTCTTATATTCAGTGTTCCGTCCCCATTTGCATCACCATTGACGGTGGACGCAGCGTTTACGCTGAGAGGAAAACAAAATATAATAAAAGCCATTGAAAGAAATCCTGATATTGCTTTTTTAAGTCCCATATTTTCAAATCTCCTTTCAGAACTTATCCATATATTTGTCGGTTACCTTTTTTAACAGTATATCATATTTGGGTTTTGATGTCAACAAATGAAATTATATAAATCCCGCCAGTGCTGAGTTCTCCGCTGGCATATCATTTTTTGCCGACCTTCTTGTCGATGAATCTCGGTTCAATCTTTGAGTATACTATTTTCTGTTCACTGTAAAGACCGCCGTAACCCGAAAGCATGTAAGCCACTGCGCATACAAGCATGTACAGAGGGAGATATTTTGCACCGAACAGTTCAACGCATAGAAGGACAGCTGTCACAGGGCAATTGGTGACACCGCAGAAGAGGCAGGCGAGACCTATCGCTGCCCCAAGAGAGCAGTCCAGTCCCAGCAGCGGCGCCAGAAAGCTTCCGAATGACGACCCTACAAAAAATACCGGAAGAATTTCTCCGCCCTTGTATCCTGCACCAAGGGTAAGAGCAGTAAACAGCAGCTTTAAAATAAACACCTGACCCCCTGCCTGTTCATTAAAGGAACGGGCGATTATTTCGCTTCCGGCGCCGTTATAGTCATAGGTGCCCAGAACGAATGTGAGGATAACAACAAGACAGCCGCCCACAATTATCCTTATGTACTGGTTCCTTATAAAATATCTGTAAATTCTTGCGGAATTTTTAAGAACATAGCAGAATATTATACTGAGTATACCGCAGAGGGCGGCAATTATCGCACATTTTCCATATACTGCTGCTGTCGCTTCGTCAAGCCGTATGTTCATTTCGGCTGCTTTAACGCCGAATGCTGACGAGATGCCAAAGCCTGTAATAGCCGATACAATACAGGGTACTATAGCGGAATAGTGCATGATGCCGACGCTTATGACTTCCATTGCGAAAAATGCAGCTGCCGCCGGTGTGCCGAAAAGTGCTGAAAAACCTGCGCTCATGCCGCACATTGTAATAAGCCGGTGATCCTGATCCTTGAGTCTCAGCCATATTCCCACCTGTGAACCGATGCTTCCGCCGATCTGCAGGGCAGCACCCTCACGACCGGCAGAGCCGCCTCCTATATGGGTAAGAACCGAGCCGACAAAAATACTGACAGTGTTCTTCCAGGTCATATTTTCCCCGTCTCTCACAGCAATTAAAACCATGTTTGTGCCTTTGTCTGCCTTGAATTTCAGCAGCCTGTATACAGCAATTATGGCAATACCGCACAAAGGCAGTGAAAGAATAATGAGGGGATATTTTTTTCTTATATCCGCACATTCGACCAATGCAAAGTTGAATGCGGAAGCTGTAACACCTACAGCTGCACCGATCACAACTGCCAGAACTGTCCATTTGAAAAAACTTCCGAATGTTTTCGGGAACCATTCCTTTACAGATGATATTATCTTTAAAAAACTGTTTTTCATTTCAACACCAATTTTACCCTATTATATGCAATGCACAGTCAGCAATTATCATTTTTGCTGCCCCTATGCCTGTACTGCGAAAATAAAGGGAATGCTTTGACATTCCCCTAATTTCATATATAATACCGCTCTTATCTTTCGACCATATCAGGTGTAACTGTATAGACAACAGAATCATAATTTCCCTGATCCTCAAGGGGGGTATATTTTATTTCAATATTGCTCCAACCGGAAGCAGCGCTGAAAGCAATGTAACCGCTGGCAGAATTTCCCGGTTCTATGTCGAAATCAAAGGTTTCAAATCCATCAACAGTTTTTGCCGCAACTGTACAGGCAGAAATATCCAGTCCTGCTATCGGGTTTGCTCCATCAATACTTACGCTGAAGTCTCCCAATGAAGATACATGCATAGTTTCCTGGGTGTTGTTTGTCACTTCTAGTTCCACCGTGATTATTTCGCACATGTCATCAGAAGCGGCGGAGATTCTCCTCTCACCAAGCGAAACTGCTCTTCGGGCGTTGATCACACATTCGCCTACACTGGCGGACTCGTTTATCTTGCCCGGAACAGTTACAGCATTTGCCCGGGCATTGGCTTCATCAATAGCGTCCTGCTGGGGGTCTGTATAAGAGTTTGAATCATTATAATAAATGATATTTGAACTGCTTTCTGATGAATCATCTTTTGTGTCAGAGCATCCGGTGAAGGATGCTGAGATCACAACAGCGGACAAAACTGCAATAATATATTTTGTATTTTTCATAGCTTTCATTCTCCGTTATGTTTTCTACTGTGATCTGCTATACATCCACAGCAACTATATTATAGCATTTAACTGCAGCTTTTGCAAGTCCTGAATCAATTTTTATAAAAATCTCCGGCTGTCGTTAAGCGAGGGGACGGAAATGTGATTTAAATCAGCTGAATACATCTTTCATTTTGTCAAAGAAGCCTTTGCGCTTCTGGTAATGGCTGGTTTCTGTAGCTTTCATAGAATCGGCATATTCCTTTAAAAGCTCCTTCTGCTTTTTCGTAAGATTTTTCGGAACCTCAATATTTACCTTTACATACTGATCGCCTCTGTCGCTGCGTCTTAATTTCTTCACGCCCTTGCCCTTGAGTCTGAATATAGTTCCGGTCTGGGTGCCTTCTGGAATATTATATTTTACATTTCCGTCGATAGTCGGAACGGTTATTTCGTCTCCCAGCACTGCCTGTGTATAGGTAATAGGAATCTCGCAATGGATATCGCTTCCGTCTCTTTCAAAGAGCGCATGAGGTCTTACAGAGACCATTACGTTGAGGTCTCCGGACGGACCGCCGTTTAAACCGCTGTCCCCCTGTCCTCCAACTCTCAGGATCTGACCGTCATCTATACCGGCAGGAATATCAACGCTGATTGTCTTTGATACCCTGACTCTTGCTGTTCCTCCGCATTTTTTGCATGGGTTAGTGTTTACAGTTCCCTTGCCTCCGCATTTGGTACATGTTTTTGAAGATGATATCATGCCGAAAGGTGTTCTTTGTGTGACCTTTACAGCACCTGAACCATGACATTCCGGACAGGTTGCCGGTGCAGAGCCGTCTGCTGATCCCGTACCGTTACAGTCGGGACATCTTTCCATGCGGTTTATTTTAACTTCATGCTTCTTGCCCTCGCAGGCTTCCATGAAGCTTATGTTTATATTTGTAGTTATATCCTGACCTCTTCTCGGCGCATTTGCATTTGAACGCCCTGAAGAACGCATTCCTCCGCCGAAAAAGCTGCCGAAAAGGTCACCAAGATCGTCAAATCCGAATCCGCCGCCGTTAAAGCCGCCTGTAAATCCGCCGCCGCCATAGTTCGGATCCACTCCGGCATGACCGAACTGGTCATATCTCTGACGCTTTTCAGGGTCGGAGAGAACCTCATAAGCCTTGTTAAGCTCCTTGAATTTTTCTTCACATTCCTTATCGTCAGGATGGAGATCAGGGTGATATTTTCTTGCCTGCTTTTTAAAGGCTTTCTTTATATCGTCATCTGAAGCACCTTTTTCTACGCCCAGCACTTCATAGTAATCTCTTTCATCTGCCATATTCACTGCACCTCTTTTGTTACATCACTAACCGGGATTACCCCTGTTGTATCAACATTGTTTTCAGATCAGCATTAAACAGCTTTCGGGCGGACAAAATTTATCCGCCCTGAAAGTAATTTATAGTTTATTATTATGCCTCGGTAAAGTCAGCGTCAACAACATCATCATTTCCGTTTGAGGATGCGCCTGCTGCCCCGGCTGCTTCTGCTGCTGCCTGCTGAGCTGCTGCCTGTTCTTCAGGACTTGAATTCTGATATACCTTGGCTGAAAGCTCATAGAATGCTTTCTGGAGATCTTCAGTCTTAGTCTTCATATCTGCATAATCGGTGCCCTTTACAGCTTCCTTGAGGGCATTGCATTTAGCTTCGATAGGAGCTTTGTCTTCGGCAGTTACCTTATCGCCAAAATCGCTGAGAGCCTTTTCGCACTGGAATACAAGGTTTTCAGCCTGATTCTTTGTGTCAACCTCTTCTCTTCTCTTCTTGTCCTCCTCGGCGAACATCTCAGCGTCCTTGACTGCCTTGTCGATATCCTCCTTGGACATGTTTGTTGAAGATGTAATAGTGATATTCTGTTCCTTGCCTGTGCCCTTATCCTTTGCAGATACGTGAACGATACCGTTTGCATCTATATCGAATGTTACCTCGATCTGAGGGATTCCTCTCGGCGCCGGAGCAATACCGTCGAGACGGAAGGTTCCGAGCTGCTTGTTATCCTTTGCAAATTCACGTTCACCCTGAAGTACGTTGATATCAACAGCTGTCTGGTTGTCTGCGTATGTGGAGAATACCTGAGTCTGCTTTGTCGGGATAGTTGTGTTTCTCTTTATCATAGGTGTGCTTACGCCGCCGGCTGTTTCAATACCAAGTGTAAGAGGAGTAACGTCCAGGAGGAGAAGGCCTTCCTTAACGTCGCCGCCGAGTACGCCGCCCTGGTATGCAGCACCAAGGGCTACGCATTCATCAGGGTTGATACCCTTGAACGGTTCCTTGTTGATAAAGTTCTTTACTGCTTCCTGAACAGCAGGGATTCTTGAAGAACCGCCTACCATGAGTACTTTATTGAGATCGCCTGCTGAAAGTCCGCTGTCTGAGAGAGCCTGCTTTACAGGACCCATGGTGGACTGTACAAGGTCTGATGTCAGTTCGTTGAACTTAGCCTGTGTAAGGGTAAGATCCAGATGCTTAGGACCGGCAGCATCAGCAGTAATAAACGGCAGGTTGATCTGTGAAGTAGGAGTTGAAGAAAGTTCGATCTTTGATTTTTCGGCAGCTTCCTTGAGTCGCTGCATAGCCATCTTATCTGTCGACAGGTCGATACCCTCTGC
This sequence comes from Porcipelethomonas sp., assembly GCA_051881935.1. Classification (GTDB taxonomy): domain Bacteria; phylum Bacillota; class Clostridia; order Oscillospirales; family Ruminococcaceae; genus Porcipelethomonas. Next base: position 4,949 of record JBJEQU010000210.1, read on the forward strand.
CTTCTTGAATTCTTCTATCATCCAGTTCATGATCCTCTGGTCGAAGTCATCACCGCCGAGGTGATTGTTTCCGGCAGTTGCAAGAACCTCTGTAACTCCGTCGCCCATTTCGATAATGGAAACATCGAATGTACCGCCGCCCAGGTCATATACCATGATCTTCTGGTCTTCTTCCTTGTCAACGCCGTAGGAAAGTGCTGCAGCAGTAGGCTCATTGATGATTCTCTTAACGTTAAGACCGGCGATCTGACCTGCGTCCTTTGTGGCCTGACGCTGTGCGTCTGTAAAGTAAGCAGGAACTGTGATAACAGCCTCTGTAACAGTTTCGCCGAGATAGCTTTCAGCGTCTGATTTAAGCTTCTGGAGGATCATAGCTGAAATTTCCTGCGGTGTGTATGATTTTCCGTCAATGTCAACCTTATAGTCTGAACCCATATGACGCTTGATGGAGATAACTGTCTTTTCAGGGTTTGTAACAGCCTGACGCTTTGCGACCTGACCTACAAGTCTTTCACCTGTCTTTGAAAATGCAACTACAGAAGGGGTTGTTCTTGCGCCTTCGGAGTTAGGGATAACGACTGCATTGCCGCCCTCCATAACTGCTACACATGAATTTGTTGTACCTAAGTCAATACCAATGATTTTTCCCATAATATATCATCCTTTCAATAATAATCTGAATTGATGCCGCACAATCTATTATTATGCAGCAGGGACGCTGACCGTCAATTTTACGGTGCTGTGCCCTTTAGTTTGCTACTGCGACAACTGCGTGACGAACCACTCTGTCGCCGTACATATAGCCTTTCTGGAAAACCTCGCATATCGTATTTTCTCCGAAATTTTCATCCTCGACCTGTTTTATTGCGTTATGAATGGTCGGATCAAACTCCTTTCCGAGCGCCTCCATTTCGGTAACGCCGATCTTTTTCAGTGTTTCCACAAACTGATTGTAGATCATCTGCATACCGTTTTTGAAGCTTTCGTCCTTGCATTCCGCCTCGATAGCTCTTTCAAAGCTGTCTAAAACAGGAAGAATATCGGCAATACATTTTGCTGTTGCGTCCCCGTAAGCTTCTGTTTTTTCCTTTGTCGTCCGCTTGCGGTAGTTGTCGTATTCCGCACAGAGTCTGAGATATTTGTCGTTTGCGTCGTCCAGCTGCTTTGAAAGCTCTTCGTTCTTTTTAAGAAGCTCGCTGTCTTCGCTTATTTCGACATCAATATCCATGTCCTTGTTGGGAGCAGTCTCTTCTGCGGTTTCTGTTACCCTTTCTTCGTCACACATTGTCATCGTCCTTTCCGTCTGTATTTTCCTCAGTCCCGGAAATGAGATCCGAGATCTTGTTGGTGAAATATTCTATATAAGGGATAATTTTGGCGTAATCAAGTCTTACCGGACCTATGATCCCAAGTGATCCTGCCGTTTTGTTATCCTTCTGGTAATTTGAAACTATCATGCTCGAGTTGCCTATTACAAAGCTGTCATTTTCCTCGCTGAAAATAACATTTATTCCGCTGAAGGAATCATTGAGAAGCTCTTCAAGCTCGGAAGGCTTATCCATAAGCTTTATTATTTCCATCTTATCCAGTTCATTGCATGAAAGAAGATTTCTTTCACCTCTTATTGTAAGCTCCTTATGAAGCAGATCCTTTGAAAGCTCATAAACTCCCTGAACCAGCGGTGAAAGCGTCAGCATATAAGTGCCGAGAGCCTCCACAAGCTTGTTGAGCATATCATCGGACAGATCAGAAATGGAAATTCCCTGTAAATTTTCAGCCATATAATTGGTGAAAAATTCGAGCTGTTCGCTTGTCAGGTCAAATTCAAGCCTGCACGCTTTGTTTTTTATGCTTCCGTTTGAGGTTATCAGCAGTATGACATAAAGTCTTTTTCCTGTGGGGATGACCTCGACTTTTGAGATGACGGAAAACTTCGGGGCTGAATTGGATGTGACCACTGCACATTGAGTAAGCTCTGCAAGAGCAGTGGCTGCGCTTTGTATAACAAGCTCCTCGGTAACTGCGCCGTTATCCTCAAGCATTTTATCCAGACGCTCCACTTCCTCAGGGGGGAGGGAACCGGTTTTCATGATTTTGTCAATATAGAGTCTGTAGCCGCTGAAAGTCGGAACTCTTCCGGCAGAGGTGTGAGGCTGCTCAAGATATCCAAGCTGTTCGAGCATTGCCATATCGTTTCTTACCGTTGCGGCTGATACATTTATGTCAGGGAGTGAGGCGATAGCCTTTGAACCTACCGGCTCTCCTGTCATAATGTATTGGTCAATAACTGCTGCAAGTATTTTTAGTTTTCTGTCATTCACAGGTGTGGTGCCTCCTTGTCTGACTGGCAGCCGTTGTTTAAGAGTGTTAGCACTCTTTCTCTTTGAGTGCTAACTATAATTTATCACTATTATGAGCAATTGTCAAGGGGTTTATGCAAATTTGTCGGATTGCACAACTTTCCGCAAAAATACGCTTTGGATTTTGTCTGCCGGAACGAACGTATTGCATATAAAATCCGGCAGGAGCGTTTGCTCCTGCCGGCTGCAAAAATCATATCACACCATAAGCTCACATACAAGATTTGAAAATTCAACAGGATCCTCAACAGGCATACCCTCAATAAGAAGTGCCTGGTTATAGAGAAGACGGCTGTATTTTTCAAGCTTTTCATTGTCGTTGGAGTAGAGGGATTTAAGTGTTTCAAAAACAGGGTGATCCGGATTTATTTCCAGTACCTTTGAAGCAGTTACCTTCTGGTCATTAGGCATAGCGTTGAGTATCTTTTCCATTTCAACTGATACCTCTCCTTCGCTGGAAAGGCAGACAGGATGGGATTTCAGACGCTTTGAAAGCTTTACGGATTTAACCTTTCCGCTGAGCTTTTCTTCCATGAATTTGAACAGATCCTTTGATTCCTCTTCCTTGGCTGTTATTTCTTCCTTTTCCTCCGGTGTATCAAGGTCAAGGTCACCGGCTGATACAGACTTGAATTCCTTTTCGTTGTAGTTCATAAGCATTTTTATTGCAAATTCATCTACATTGTCAGTGAAATAGAGAATTTCATATCCCTTATCCTTAACAAGCTCTGTCTGCGGGAGACTGTCAATTCTTTCAATTGTTTCGCCGCACGCATAGTAGATATATTTCTGCTCTTCCGACATTCTTGAAACATATTCTTCAAGGGTGACAAGCTTCTTTTCTGTTGATGAGTAGAACATGATAAGATCCTTTACAGAATCCTTGTTCATGCCGTAATTGTTGTATACTCCGAATTTAAGCTGCAAACCAAATGCCTTGTAAAATTCCTCGTATTTTTCCCTGTCGTTTTTGAGCATTCTGGTAAGTTCGTTCTTTATAGTTCTCTCAAGACTCTTGGCAATAAGCTTGAGCTGTCTGTCATGCTGGAGCATTTCACGGGAAATATTAAGTGACAGGTCTTCCGAGTCAACAAGGCCCTTTACAAAGCTGAAATGATCCGGGAGCAGGTCAGCACACTTGTCCATTATCAGTACGCCGCTTGAATAAAGCTGGAGTCCCTTTTCATATTCCTTTGAATAATAGTCATAGGGCGCCTTTGACGGAATGTACAGAAGGGCATTGTATGTTGCTGTACCCTCTGTTTTAGTATGGATGTGAGCGATAGGGTCGCTGTAGTCCATAAATTTTTCTTTATAGAAACTATTGTAGTCCTCGTCCTTGAGCTCATTTTTGTTTTTGCGCCAGATAGGGATCATACTGTTCATGGTTTCGGTTTCAGTATAATCCTCATATTCGTTTTCAGTTCCCTCTTTAAGACGGCTCTTTGTCATGTCCATCCTGATAGGGAAGCGGATGTAGTCGGAATATTTCTTTATAAGCGACTGGATTCTGTACTGCTCCAGGAATTCGTCGTAATTTTCATCTTCGGTGTTGTCCTTGAGAACGAGCGTTATTTCAGTACCGACAGCGTCCTTAGCACATTCGCCGATCTGGTAGCCCTCAGTACCCTCGGATATCCATTCGTATGCCTTGTCAGAGCCGTAAGCCCTGCTCTTTACAGTAACCTCCTTGGCAACCATAAATGCTGAATAGAAGCCGACGCCGAACTGTCCGATAATGTCAACATCCTCGTCAAGCTTGTTTTCGTTTTTGAATTTAAAAGAACCGCTGTTTGCAATAGTGCCGAGATTGTTTTCCAGTTCTTCTGCTGTCATGCCGATACCATTATCGGAAATTGTAATAGTTCTTGCGTCCTTGTCAAGCTTTATATTGATTGCAAAATCATCCTTTTTGATTCCGACCTTGTCATCGGTCAGGGATTTGAAATAAAGCTTGTCAATGGCGTCACTGGCATTGGAGATAAGCTCTCTTAAAAAAATTTCCTTGTGGGTGTAAATCGAATTGATCATAAGGTCGAGAAGGCGTCTCGATTCCGCTTTAAATTCCTTTGTTTCCATTTTTGTCAGCTCCATTTTAATAAGATTTAGCACTCTCAAACGTAGAGTGCTAAATAACAGTATAACATATTTGCAGAAAAAATCAAGTGTTTTTCCGGGAAAAGCTGCACAAAATTATGAAAAAATGCATATCGTAATTTGTCGAAATGACAGGATTTGTTCATTTTTCAAAGGAGATTCCTGTATAATAATGCTCGAGGATCTCCTTATAATCGCTGCCGGACTTCGCCATTTCATTTGCACCAAACTGACTCATGCCTACACAGTGACCGCAGCCCTTTGTGGTAATTTTAAAAATACCGTCATCATAATTTATTTCAAAAGCAGCGGAGCAGAGGGACAGTACCGAGCGTATTTCCTGCCCTGAAACATCCTGATCCCAAGCCTTGATTGAAAGCACTGTTTCTGCATCGCTGAGCTTTGCATCTGAAAACCACTTTGCCGGATCGTCATCGAGCTTTATCCCGTCAAATGAATTTTCGAGTATCTCCTTCATTTCAGCTTGGGTAAATTCATATTCTTCGGTGAATTTCGGGGCTTTTGTGTCATACTCACTGTCCACTGAAACCAGGTAGGGTATATCCGTCCCCCAGATATTTTCTGCACATTCTGTTTTGCCTGTGGAAACAGAATGAAAAGCGGCGATTATGGGCTGGTCTTCGTATGTCATGTATTCGCCGCCCACCGCTTCAACGGCTGCCTGTATCTTTTCTATGTATTCCTCATAGCTGTCACCGTAATACTGCTTTGCCTGATTTTCAGTAAAATACGCCTGATATTTGCTGCTGTCATTGGAAAAATATGCACCGCAAAGTTCCTCATCCGGAGCAGTTTCCGCCTTTTCACGCTGTCTTACTGCATAGGTGTATGCCGCCACTGCCTGTGCTTTCAGTGCTTCCGGTTCAAATGTTGCCGGCATTTCGGCACATACTGCGCCGACAACGTAGTCAAAAGAGGAAATTTCCTCCACCTTTCCGGTGGTGATGTCAAGAACCCTGAGCGTTTCTTTTTTCAGATCCTTATCTTCCTTTTTATCATCGCTTTTCTGTTCGGAAGTACTCTTTGTGCTTTCCGCATAGCTGCTGTCGGAGACGGCTGATTTTGAAGAGCCTGCGGCACTCAGGCTGTTTACAGCCAGAGGAGCTGCCGGTATTGTGACGAGCAGTACCGCAAAAACAGCGGCAGAATAAATATACGACTTCATTGTGTAGACCTCCGTTTTTCCATTATCTTTTTTGAAATAATAATTTTGCAAGTTGACAGATTTGTGAAAATAGGTTATAATAAAGTGTGATTATTAATGCGGTCTTTACGTTCTGCCCCGTTATCCGGGGCGGGCCGCTTCGGCATTTTTCTTCTGGAAATGCGTGGGTAAAAAATCCCGGACCGTCTGATTAATAACAGGGTGCATCCCTTATTGAAAGATTGGAAGTGAGTGGAATGAATAATTTTAACCGTGCCAGTATTAACAGATTATGCGAAGCCTTGTCCGAAAATGCTAAAATTGATCCGAAGCTTTACGACAAATTTGACGTTAAGAGAGGATTAAGAAACAAGGACGGTACAGGCGTTGTAGCCGGAATAACAAATATCTGCAACGTTCATGGATATATCATTAACGAGGGAGATATCGAACCCATCCCGGGAGAGCTTGTATACAGAGGATATAATATACGGGATCTTGTGCTTAATGTTGAAAAGGAGGACAGATTCGGTTTTGAGGAGATCGCATATCTTCTTCTGACCGGTAAGCTTCCGGATAAGGTTACTTTAAAGCGGTTTACCGACTATATTGCTGACAGGAGAGAGCTCCCCCCCGGTTTTGTGGTCGATATGATACTGAAGGCACCTTCAAAAAATATTATGAACAAGTTGGGAAGAAGT
>JBJEQU010000211.1:0-2543 GCA_051881935.1 Porcipelethomonas sp.
TATAAATCTCATCAACAATGATATAAAATATAACAAGCCCCAGGGCAGCATCAATGTCAAAATGAGAGAGATCAGCAGCAATGATGATACAGCCAGTATTGAAGTCGTTGTATCGGATACAGGCATAGGCATGAGTGAAGAATTTCTGGAGCATGTATTCGAACCGTTCTCTCAGGAGAAAAAGGATGCACGAAGCAAATATCAGGGTACTGGTCTTGGCATGTCAATTACCAAAAACCTTATAGAGGCAATGGGAGGTTCTATTTCCGTTGAAAGCGTACTTGACAAGGGCAGTACATTTACAGTAACCATTCCGTTCAAAATTAATTTCTCCCCTGTAAGCAAGGAAGAAGAAACGAACATGGAAAACTGCTCTATTGAGGGAATGAATCTGCTGCTGGTAGAGGATAACGACCTCAATATGGAAATTGCCCAGTTTATACTGGAAGATGCCGGTGCCTATGTCACCTGTGCTGTAAACGGTCAGGAAGCGGTGGACATGTTTCTGGATTCACGTCCCGGAACCTATGACGCAATACTTATGGATATCATGATGCCTGTCCTGGACGGCAATGAGGCAACCAGAAAAATAAGGGCATCAGATAAGTCTGACGCTCTGACAGTACCTATTATTGCCATGACCGCAAATGCTTTTGCTGAAGATGTAAAGAAAGCCAAGGAATCGGGAATGAACGAACATCTTGCAAAGCCTCTTGATACCAAGAAAATGATAACAGTGATCTCAAGATATAATTTCCATGCCTCGCCGGCGTCCGGCAGGAATGCACAGTAAGAACCATCTGTTTCGAGCAGATTCCCTCAGTACTATAAGAAAAATTTATATGTCAGCTTCTTTCGGATAATACATTTATCAGCAGGGAGCTGCTTTTTTCTGCCTTTTTTTACACAATTCAAAAAAGCCATTTACATTTTTGGGGTCACATGATATAATAAGTATGTGTACATATTTTCATAACGACAAAATTCACCTATTCGTCAGAACGGAGATAACATATATGTTTGCAAAAATCAACAGCCTGGGACTTTTCGGACTTAATTCTTTTAATGTTGATGTTGAAATAGAAATCAGCAGGGGGATCCCTGCTTTTGAAATTGTCGGTCTTCCTGATCTTGTTGTCAAGGAAAGCCGTGAAAGAATAAAAGCTTCCATGCGAAGCTGCAATATTGAATTTCCTGTCGCAAGAGTAATGGTAAATCTCGCACCCGCCGGAACACGCAAAAGCGGTTCAGTCCACGATATTGCCATACTTATGGCTGTATTGAAAGCGTCAGGGTATGTTAACGCAGAACTTGATGAATACTGCTTTATCGGCGAACTTTCCCTCAACGGACAGCTCCGTTCGGTTGAGGGGGTTCTTCCTATGGTTCTCCTTGCTAAGGAATCCGGGTTCAGGGGAGTTTTCGTCCCTGAAGAAAACGCTTTTGAAGCCTCCGTTGTGGACGGCATAGAAATTTACGGTGCCTCATCGGTCACGGAAATACTTGACCATTTTACCGGAGCAGCCAGAATACCGGTGCATGAAAGGTTTATCCCGGATAAAACATCCTCCGGCTGCACACTGGACTTTTCCGATGTCAAAGGGCAGAAAACTGCCAAGAAAGCACTTGAAATAGCAGCGGCAGGGGGACACAATGCGCTTCTTATCGGAACTCCCGGCAGCGGAAAAAGTATGCTTGCCAAGCGAATGCCCTCCATACTGCCGGACATGACCTTTGAAGAATCAATAGAAACTACCAAGATACATTCCATTTCCGGAATGCTTGACCCTCAGTCACCCCTTGTGACCGTCCGTCCTTTCAGAACTCCCCATCATACTATTTCCGCAGCAGGTCTTGCCGGAGGAGGCTCTGTCCCCCATCCGGGAGAGATATCCCTTGCCCACAACGGACTGCTGTTTCTGGATGAGCTGGCAGAATTTGACAGGAAAACACTGGAAATACTCCGTCAGCCCCTGGAGGACGGAAAGGTTACTATTTCAAGGTCCGCCGGAACTGTATCCTACCCGGCTTCTATTATGCTCATTGCGGCAATGAACCCATGTCCCTGCGGATACTACGGTCACCCCAGCGGAAAATGCCGCTGCAGCCAGAAACAGGTAGCTGCATATCTTTCCAAGATATCCGGCCCCCTCCTTGACCGATTTGACCTGCATATAGAGGCGGCTCCTGTTGAATATCAGGATCTTTCTTCAAATGCAGAGGAGGAATCATCTGCAGAAGTTAGAAAACGTGTCACCGCCGCAAGAAATATACAAAATGAACGCTTTAAGGGAACCGGCATAAACTGCAATGCAAACATAACCCCTGACAAGCTGAGAAAATTCTGTACCATGAGCGAAAGCGCTGATAAATTTATCGGCAGTGCCTTTGACAGGATGGGACTTTCTGCAAGAGCATACGACAGAATACTGAAGGTAGCGAGAACTATCGCCGATCTGGCAGGCAGTGAGGTTATCGAAAAAGAACATGTTTCAGCGGCAATACAGTTCCGCAGTCTTGACAGAAAATACTGGAATGCCGGA
>JBJEQU010000212.1:0-2530 GCA_051881935.1 Porcipelethomonas sp.
ACCCTTGTTTTTTCAAATTCTGCACGGGCGTTCTTTTTATTTTCCGCCGCATTTTTCTTCCTTTCAACCAGTGCATTATACCGGTTTTCAAAGTCATCAGCCTGTGCGGCAGACTGCTTTTCAAGCGCCTCGATACGGGACATCTCCGACTGGAATCTTATTTTGTCCTCATTCAGTTCGGAAATTTCCTCTCTGACCTGCTCTGCCTGTCTGTCAAGCTTTTTGCACTCAAGCTCAAGCTTACCGGTCAGCTCCTGCTGCTTTCCGTAACGTGTCCTGAGGTCAGCTATTTCCTTTTCAATATTTTCCAGCTCATTCTTACGGGAAAATACTCCGGCAGAATGAACTGCCGAACCGCCTGTAAATGAACCGCCGGCATTTACCACCTGACCGTCAAGAGTGACTATCCTGAATTTATATCCGAACTTCTTCGCAATTACCGCCGCACTGTCAATATCCTCCGCAACGGCAGTTCTTCCCAGCAGGGAATTTACAATACCGAGATACTCGCTGTCAAACTCAACGATCTCATTTGCCATGGAAACGAAACCGTTTTCCGATTTAAGTCTCGGTTCATTGAGAGGATTCCCCCTGACCGAAGTCATAGGCAGGAAGGTCGCCCTTCCTGAGCGCTGTTCCTTGAGCATTCTGATACAGCGCTTTGCGGCAGTATCATCCTCAACAATGATATTCTGCATAGCTCCGCCAAGTGCAGTTTCAATTGCGGTTGCAAATTCCTGCTTTACATTTATCAGCTGGGCAACAGTACCCCTTATGCCGCCGATCCTTCCCGACGAGGAGGCTCTTATTATCTCCTTAACGCTTTTCGCAAAGCCTTCCATGTTACTTTCGAGGTCGCTGAGCAGCTTTTTTCTCTGCTCCCTGCCCCTTGCCTCAAATAGGATGTTTTCGCATGCCTTGCGGCTCTGGGCAAGCTTGCTTTTCTTGTCATCCGCAAGCTTGTTGACGCCGGAAAGCTTGTTTGAAAGCTCCTGTGATTTTTCCTCAAAGACCTCAAGACCGTCCTTTATTTCAGCCTTTTCCTTTGCGTACTGCTCTGAAAGTTCACTGAGCTGTCTGCGCTGTTTTTCCAGTGCTTCAAGCTGCTGGTCGGTGTCCTTGACAGACATGTCAGAATTGCCCATTTCCGACCGGCATTCACTGAGCTTTATATAAAGACTGTTTATATCGCTTCCGGCACGGTCATAATTCTTACCGGCACTTTCTGCTTCCTGCTGCGCCTTTTCAAGCTGTTTTTTTACTTCAAGAAGCTCCTGCTCTGCTTCGCCGGCTTCTGCTGTTATCTGCTCAATACGGACGAGCTTTTCTTCAATTTCTTTCCTTGCCTTTTCACCGCTTTCCGAAAGCTTCTCACGCTGTGAGATTACAGATGCAAGAGAGCCTTCGCTGTGGGAAATGTCATTTTCGCATACGGCGATATCCGATTTATACTGGGATGAGGACTGCTCCGTTTCCAGTATCTTTTCCCTGATATCCTCGATAGATACAGTACTTTCCTGTATTTTTCTATAGCCCTCTTTTATTTTTTCCTCTTCACGGTCTATATCATTCTGAATATTTTCGTATTCCGTCTTGTTGACAAGAAGCTCATTTTCAAGCTCATCAAGCCTGCCTTTAAGCTCCTCCAGACGATTTACCCAGACTGAAATTTCAAGGGTTTTCCTCTGCTGGGCAAGGACTACGAACTTCTCCGCCTTTTCAGCCTGATGCTTCAGAGGTCCCACACGTCCCTCAAGCTCCGACACAATATCGTTGAGTCTTACAAGATTATCCTGCGCCGCACTGAGCTTTCTCTCTGCCTCCAGCTTTTTATAGCGGAACTTGGAAATGCCTGCCGCTTCTTCAAATATATCACGGCGTTCATTGCTCTTTGCACTGACAATTTCAGCAATACGCCCCTGACCGATAATAGAATAGCCGTCACGTCCCAGACCTGTATCCATAAAAAGCTCGGTAATATCTCTGAGACGGACATTTTTTCCGTTGATCTTGTATTCACTGTCGCCGCTTCTGTAAAGCTTTCTTGTAACACTGACCTCGTCCTCATCGCTGTTAAGCGCCCTGTCCGAGTTGTCAAGGGTCAGCGTTACTGCTGCAAAGCCCACAGGCTTCCTGGCAACAGTACCGGAAAAAATAACATCCTCCATTTTGTTTCCACGCAGGGTCTTGGTGGACTGTTCCCCCAGAACCCATCTTATGGAATCGCCGATATTACTTTTTCCGCTGCCGTTAGGGCCTACTACCGCCGTCAGTCCCTTGTCAAAGCTAAGCTTTATTTTATCGGGAAACGACTTAAAGCCCTGTAATTCCAGTGATTTTAAATACATATATTATCCTCTGATCTCACATTGATATTTAGGTATGAGACTATCTCCTGTAACTTTAATGTCAATATCCATTTTCTTAAAATGATCCACATTTGATTTTTTATGACCTATTGCCTTGCTGATACATAAAGGAGCAACAGCAAAGGTAACCCTTCCGGAAACAACTCCGGCAGATCTGATAT
>JBJEQU010000213.1:0-2522 GCA_051881935.1 Porcipelethomonas sp.
AGAATATTGAACATATGTCAAAAACGTGTATTGACTGATTCTCTGAAAAGATGTATAATATGATCAGAAATTTTTTCTTCTAAAACATTGGCGAGGTATCGTATGAAAATATTATTTATATGCGGCAGTCCCAGAAAAAGCGGAAACACTGCTCATATTTTGAAAAAAATCACATCGAAATTATGTGAAAAACATAATACGGAAATATGCTATATCACCGATTATAACATAAGTGGCTGTACAGGCTGCAATGTCTGCCAAGGCGTATTGGAAAAACCGGGGTGCATACAAAACGATGATGCACATATTCTGTTAGGCAATATTATTTCCGCCGATGCTGTAGTATATGGAACGCCGTTATATGGGCATTCATATTCGGGACAGTTGAAAATCTTAATGGACAGGCACGTTTCTCTGTTTAAATTTATCGGAGGAAGCGAAAAAGCTGTCGGCGAAATGGAAATACTGTCATTCATAAAGGATAAGCCTGTCGGTCTTATAGTGTCATGTCAGGGTCCCGAAGAAGATAATACGGAACTTATAAAAATGCAGTTCGATAGATTCTGCGAATCATCACTTGCACGATGCTTCGGAAAATACATTTTCCCCCTGTGTTCGCCGGATGTTGAAGGTACAGATTTTTCTCCGGAAACAATAAATCGTATAGCTGCGGATATTGAAGAACTTGAAAAATGATCTCATAATGCTGACTCCACTCAAAGCTTTTTTTCCATTACAATGAACCCGTCTTCGTTTTTTCTCTTATAGGTATTATAATCCCGAAGATTTTCAAATGTCTTTTCTATGATGGTGCTGCTGTTATCCCGGATCTTATACTCTTTTGGCATATAACCGCAAGATATATAAAACTTTTCCACATATCCGCCGGCAGAACCTATCGAAATTGTGGAGGCACCGTAACTCACTGCCGCTTTTTCAAAGGCTGACAGCAGTTGCCTTCCGTAGCCTTTGCGCCGGTAATCGTTTTTTACTGCAATTCCGTCCAGTACAAATGAGTCATCATCGGGATGCTCGATTTTTCTGTGCCAGCCGTAAGCAACTCCTATTATTTCTGAACCAAGCATTACTGCAATAAATAGATTTGGAAACTGCTCTGCATATTCTCTCATTTTTATGTGATCGCTGCCCGGAAGATATTCGGCGACCAATTTATAGAAACTCTGTTCAATGACCTTGTTCAGTAGGACATAATTTGCGGTGTTCATTGTGTTTTGCTCCATTCATTATACTCAGCAGATTCAGCCATTGCATTTGTGACTTCGCTATTAACCTTGCAAGCAGTCACTCTGTAAACAGCTTGATCCCGGATAGCATTTTATGCAGACGGTATTCATCAAACGGCAGATATTCCGCAATAGTAAAGCCCACAACATCTGCATTTTCTGTAATAACGTAAAGAATGTCCGATAACTTTTCCATTTTCATTCTTCCTCCGCCCGAACCATCTCCGACAAGTTCGGGATCGGCAAAGTAAGTTGAATGAAAGAAATGTTCATCAAGAACATCAATATCAAAGTGAATAAGAATATGGTCAAATCGGCTGATAAAGGTTCTGACCGTTTCATCATCTACAAAGGTCTTGTCTTGCACCTTATAGGAAACACCTATATCTTTAAGAAATTTTTCCTGATAATCGTGTAATGTCTGCAAACCTATGTAGAGGACTTCATCAGGCTTGAATTTTTGGTTTGTCATTTGTTCTGAGAGCTGCTTTGCACCATAGCCCAACAAGCTGCCCAATACCATAGCATGAGCATTCGGATATCCATCATGTACGGTAGAAACATCAGGATGTGCATCGATCCAAATGATCCCTGTGCTTTCATACCGACCATGCAGGTAATCAAAGGGAGCAAGTGAAACCATACAGTTACCGCCAATTGTAATAATCCTGTCCGGGTTCTCCGCAGAAAGCTTTTCCTGTGCATCCTTAATGGCCGCAATTACTTCATCTTCCGCATAAATACCGTTTGTTACTGATTTCTTCTTACCGTTCGGAGGAAGAATATTTACTTTTACAAGAGGTTGATTAATGTTTTGCGGCAGAATATATTGAAGAAGATTTGCACCAAAATAGTAAGTTTCGAGGCCCCCGCTCACATGATCAGGGTATAGCAATCTAATTGTTTTCATAGCCAATTCTCCTTATAATAAATATGAATTTCTTTATATTGTCATATTGAATAGGTAATCACGTATTTTACGATTATTTCAGCATTTGCACCTCCCAAAACGGTTCTTCCGAAAAATGACGTCCGTAACGCTCCAAAAAGAGGATATATCTGAATTCGCTCTTTTGAGAAAGAAATTCTTTTATCCGGGCAAAACGGTTTTGGTTTTCAGCAGGCGTATGACACACACATATATAATTGCCCGCCGGTAAAACAATAATCTGATTTTCACTTGCAGGCTTTACAATCTCGCTGCAAGCATACGCCGACAGCTCATCATTCTTCCTTTGATAGAGAAGACCCTGTTTATACAGGCTTGTGTATTTCTCA
>JBJEQU010000214.1:0-2518 GCA_051881935.1 Porcipelethomonas sp.
TCATCGGCTGCGAGTGTGCAGGAAGAGGTATCGTTACATTTGAAACCGCCGCTACTATAAATACCGGCAGACCGGGAATTTTTCACGGCATGAAGTCCTATTTCTGTCAGGATGAATACGGACAGATAGCTCCCGTTTACTCTATCTCCGCAGGTCTTGATTACCCCGGCATAGGTCCTGAACATTCCTATCTCCATGACATCGGAAGAGCAGAATATGTCCCTGTTACTGATGATGAAGCAGTCAATGCATTTGAATTCCTGTCACGGACTGAGGGAATAATCCCTGCTATCGAATCATCTCACGCAGTGGCTCATGCAATGAAAATAGCACCTGAGATGGACAAGGACAAAATAATCGTAATCACTATTTCCGGAAGAGGCGATAAGGACTGCGCTTCTATTGCAAGATACAGAGGGGAGAATATTTATGAGTAATATCAGAAAGGCATTTGAAAAGGGAAAGGCTTTTATTCCGTTTATCACCTGCGGCGATCCTGACCTTGAAACAACTGAAAAAATAGTACGTGCTGCAGCCGAAAACGGTGCGGATATCATTGAACTGGGTATCCCGTTCTCAGACCCTACCGCAGAAGGACCGGTAATACAGGGCGCAAATATCCGTGCTCTTGCAAACGGAATAACAACTGATGATATATTCGGATTTGTAAAAAAAATCAGAAATGATATTACTATTCCGCTGGTATTCATGACCTATGCAAATGTTGTTTTTTCCTATGGTGCCGAAAAATTTATTTCAGGGTGCAGGGATATCGGCATAGACGGTCTTATTCTTCCCGACCTTCCTTACGAGGAAAAGGACGAGTTCCAGCCGGTATGCAGAAAATACGGCGTGGAGCTTATCTCCCTCATCGCCCCTACCTCAGATGAAAGGATCTCAATGATCGCAAAGGAAGCCGAAGGCTTTATTTACATTGTATCAAGTCTGGGGGTAACCGGCGTCAGAAGTGAAATAACAACCGATATCGGAGCAATAACTGCTATTGTCCGTGAAAATACTGACGTGCCCTGCGCAATAGGCTTCGGCATTTCAACCCCTGAACAGGCAAAAAAAATGGCGTCGCTTTCGGACGGAGTTATCGTAGGCTCGGCAATTATCAGGCTTATTGAAGAGCATGGACGAAATGCCGCTCAATATGTCGGCGAATATGTCAGGAAAATTAAGGACAGCTTATCCGCCGGATAAGGCTGATCTGACGAAAATGTGTACGAAAAAGAGGCTGCGTCAAAAACAGCCTCTTTATCTCATTAACTGACCCGCTCAGCGTGTCAGAATATCAATGGATTCTATTATCATATCAGCACACTTTTCAATGCCGAAGGTGCCGCTGTTAAGGCAGAGACCATAATGCTCCTTAATGCCCCATGTATGATTGGTATTTCCGTTATAGAACGTTTCACGGCGTTTGTCATTCTTTCTTATAACATACTCGGCAGCAGAGGGAGAAACCCCGTATTCCTCAATCACACGCTTAATGCGGTTCTCCATATTGGAATAGATAAAGACATGCAGACTCGGCTCAAAATCACGGAGAATAAAATCAGCACATCTCCCT
This sequence comes from Porcipelethomonas sp., assembly GCA_051881935.1. Classification (GTDB taxonomy): domain Bacteria; phylum Bacillota; class Clostridia; order Oscillospirales; family Ruminococcaceae; genus Porcipelethomonas. Next base: position 1,577 of record JBJEQU010000214.1, read on the forward strand.
ATGATAACACAGCTTCCCTTTTCAGCCATTTCTCTGATTATCTTTGCTACCTCATTATAGAGTACAGCCGATTTTGAAACAAAGGTTTCCAGTGCTTTTCCGGTTTTGGAAGCCATTGAGAGCTGATAAAGAAAGCTCTGGGATACACTTTCCTGAGTACTTTCAAGATACTCTTCAGGTATATTGCATGTCTCAGCAGCTTTTTCAAGGATTTCTCTGTTATAACACGGTATTCCAAGCTTCTGGGCGGTAAGCTGTCCGACTTCAAGTCCGCCGCTTCCATATTGTCTTTCCACTGTTATTACTAAATTCTTCTTCATATAAATCCCCTTCCTGTAAAATGCAGTCTGCTGTCACGTTTTCCGGATACCTGCCTGCATTTGTGAAAAAAGGGAGCATTACAGCGGGAAACTGACCACAGCAGAAGAAGTAAAAAACAATTTTTATATAAATCCTATAACAAATATTATAGCACTTTATCGAAAGTATTTCAAGTGTTGTTCAAGAAATATCATAAATTTCATGGATTTGTAACCTTTATTCCTACTTTTGCGACATTATCACTAAATACATATATGATATTTTGTAAGAAACAACAAAAAATATTTTTTTCGCAAAAAGCTATTGCAAGATTTAGTTTTATTTGGTATAATAATATTGTTACTGTGATGGGATATAGCCAAGCGGTAAGGCAACGGACTTTGACTCCGTCATTCGGTGGTTCGAGTCCACCTATCCCAACCATGAAGAGTATGCTGTTTTAGCTCAGTCGGTAGAGCACTTCCTTGGTAAGGAAGAGGTCGGCGGTTCAAGTCCGCTAAACAGCTCCATACAAACCACGTAAATACGCCGTTTGCAAGCAATTGTAAGCGGTGTGTTTTTTATTGTTTTGTTCACTGTTCCATCTACTGTTCCATGTGTACCGTTTTATTCTCCGTCAAA
>JBJEQU010000215.1:0-10995 GCA_051881935.1 Porcipelethomonas sp.
CTTTGGTATCATGGAGGAGATCTCGCTGCAGAATTTTATAGGCAGTCCCAGTGCTCTTCCGGTATCCTTCACCGCTGCCCTTGCTTTCAGTGTATCAAAAGCGATGATCTGTGAAACTCTTTCCTTGCCGTATTTGTTTACAACATATTCTATAACCTTCTGCCGTCCCTCAATGCAGAAATCGATGTCAAAATCCGGCATGCTTACCCTTTCGGGATTTAAGAATCTTTCAAAGAGGAGATTATATTTTATAGGGTCAATATCAGTAATGCCGATGCAGTAGGCACATATGCTCCCTGCACCGGAACCTCTCCCCGGACCTACAGGAATGCCGTTGTCCTTTGCGTACTTTACGAAATCCCAGACTATAAGGTAATAATCCACATATCCCATTCGGCTTATTACATCTATCTCATAGTCCATCCGCTGCTTTACATTATCCGGATAGTCTTTCCCGTAACGTCTTTCAAGACCCTCTGCACAGAGCCTTATGAAAAATGCCTTATTGTCCCCTTCACCGTCAATTTTAAATTCCGGCAGCTTCACAACGCCGAACTCCATTTCAACATTGCACCGGTCTGCAATAAGGCGTGTGTTCCGTACCGCCTCCGGATATTCCCTGAAAATGCTGCACATTTCCTCCGTGCTTTTGAGGTAAAATTCATCATTCGGAAATTTCAGCGGATTATTATCAAAAACAGTTTTTTTAAGCTGAACACACATCAGCAGGTTCTGTATTTCCGAATCTGTTTTCTCCACGTAATGTACATCATTTGTTGCCACAAGGGGTATCCCTGTATCCTCTGACAGCCGGCATATTCTCTGGATAAGCAGCTTTTCATCCTTTATGCCATGATTCTGTATTTCAAGGAAAAAGTTATTTTCCCCGTATATGGAACGGTATTCAAGAGCTTTTTTCTTTGCGCCCTCGTAATCGTTATTAAGGAGCATTGAAGGGATCTCTCCGGCAAGACACGAGGAAAGACAGATAAGTCCTTCACTGTGTTCTTTCAGCAGCCCGATATCCGCCCTGGGCTTAATAAAATACCCTTCCGTATACGCTCTTGAGACAAGCTTTATAAGGCTGCGGTAACCGGTATTGTTTTCGCACAGCAAAAGCAGATGATTCGGGGATATATCAAGCTTCAGATCCCTGTCAAACCTCGTCCGGGGGGCAATATATATCTCGCATCCTATTATAGGCTTTACTCCTGCTTTTTTTGCCTCTTTATAAAAATCAACAGCTCCGTACATCACGCCGTGGTCTGTAACCGCTACAGCTCCCTGTCCCAGCTCAGCAGCCTTTTTCACAAGCTCTGTAAGACGGCATGCGCCGTCAAGCAGACTGTATTCGCTGTGGACATGCAGATGTACAAAGCTTTCATTTGAAATATTATTATTCATAAAACATCAAACATTATTTTTTTCAGACAGCACCCATCCGGTCAGCTGCCTGGATCTCTTTCAGTATTTTTTCTTATTTCATCGGCTATCAGAGAGATTTTTTTAAATCTTCGCATAACTCCCGAACGCCCGATAGGCTTAGGAAGCAGTTCACCGATCTCCTGCAGGGTCATTTCCGGATTTTCCAGTCTCAGCTCTGAAACCTCACGAAGTCCCGTGGGAAGCTTGTCAAATTCATTATTCTCCATAATGAATTTTATGTCCTCCGTCTGCTTTGCCGCTGCCGCAATGACCTTGTCAATGTTGGCGGAATCGCAGTTTGCAATGCGGTTTGCCTTATTCCTTACATCCTTGTAAATTTTAATATTCATAATGTCTATAGTACTCTGACGTGCGCCGATAAAGGTGAGGATATCCTCTATATTTTCACTGTCCTTGATATACAGGACATTGACCCCCTTACGCTGAGTCTTTCTGCCGTCAATGCCGATGCTCAGCAGAATGTCATGAAGGTCAGAATAAAGCATTTCATCAGGTACTGTAAATTCAAGATGGTATTCCTTGTAAGGGTCGCTTACGCTTCCGCATATAAAAAATATTCCGGCAAGAAATACATTAAGACTATTGTTTACAATATGCCGCAGATTTATTTCACGTTTTTCCGGGCGGATATTGTATGTATTAAGAACACGGGAGATCTCATCCCTGTCATCAATAGTCAGGGAACACAGCTTTCCTCCGTTTTTTCGTTCTGAAACCTCATTTTTAACATGTACCATGTTCCTGAAAACGCTTCTGACAAGTACCTGGAACATCTGGGCAAATTCCACGCTTTCGGTAGTAAAACTGATATGATCTGCAGAGAGATTCTTGCAGTAGAGAAGTATTCCGTAAAGGCAGGCATAGCGCTTGTCCTTATCTGTGATACCCGAAACAAGTTCTTTTTTTACATCGTTTGAAAAGGACGCCAATCCCGGCACCTCCTGTCAGGTAATGGAATAATAATGACCGTCAGTGCTTGTACTGCCCGGCATCTCTCTTGATATCCCTGTGGCTTTTCTGTACACGGAGTCCCTTGCTTCTGAGATACTCTGATATAAGCTCTGTAAAGGTTATGGATCTGTGCTTGCCTCCTGTGCAGCCGAATGAAATAACAAGCTGGCTCTTTCCCTCTTTGATATAAAGTGGTATCAGAAAATCAAGAAGATCCTTTATCTTTTCAAGGAGCTGCTTCGACTGTACAAAACCCATGACATAATCCCTGACGCACTGGTCACAGCCTGTCTTTGGTCTCAGTTCCCTGACATAATACGGGTTCGGGAGACATCTTACGTCAAACACCAGATCCGACTCGGTCGAAACGCCGTATTTAAATCCGAAGGACATTACCTTTATAGTCATAGAGTCACTGCTTTTTTCAAGGAACAGGGACTTTATTTCCTCTTTCAGCTGAGATGTGGAAATATCCGATGATTCTATGTAATAGTCTGCCGCCTCTCTCAGGGGACTTAACTGTTCCCTTTCATAGGCTATGGCATCATGCAGACAGCCATTGAATTTTTCGTCAAGGGGATGCTTTCTTCTTGTTTCCTTGTATCGTTTTATAATGACCTCGTCACTGGCTTCGAGATAAAGTATCTTTACTTCCAGGTTTTCCATATCCCTCAGTGTCTTCCAGCTTTCGAATATTCTCCCGAAAAGGTCTTCAGCTCTTATATCCACCGCAGCTGCAACACGTTCCAGTTTACCCTCAGAGTGCATGCAGATATCCGCAAACTTTGCAAGAAGCTGCGGCGGAATATTATCTATACAGTAAAATCCTATATCCTCAAGTACGTTCATCGCACTGGATTTTCCTGAACCGGACATGCCAGTTACTATAACAAACTGCATTTTTACGTCACCATCCCTCAGCGTAAAATTATCGGCTCAAGCTCTAAGCTGTAACCGGTTTTTTCTGATACAATTTTTTTCACTTTGTCTGTAAGCTTTATCACGTCAGCAAAGGTTGCATTTCCCTTATTTATGACAAATCCGCTGTGTTTTTTGCTTACCTGTGCGCCCCCCTCGGACAGTCCTTTAAGTCCGCACTGTTCAATAAGCAGTGAGGCGTAACTTCCCTCCGGACGCTTGAATGTGCTTCCGGCGCTGGGGTATTCAAGAGGCTGCTTATCCTTCCGCTTTTTCAGCAATTCATTCATTTTCGATCTTATCTGCTCCGGCTCTCCGGCAGTCAGTGAAAATGTCATGCCTGTTATTATCATGCTGCTGTCTTCACTGAAAATACTGTGCCGGTAGGAAAGCTTCATGTCCTCTTTTCCGATAGTTCCTATGCTGCCGTCACTGCCGATGTACCTTGCAGAAACAACTACATCCTTTATTTCACCGCCGTATGCTCCTGCATTCATGTACAAGGCTCCTCCGGCAGTCCCCGGAATGCCATAGGCAAATTCCAGTCCGGAAAGTGAGCTGTGCTGAGCATAGGAACAAAGCTCGCTGAGAGCCGTTCCGGCAGTGCAGAAGATACCGGTCTCCCCTGTTTTTTCAATACGGGAAAAGCCGCTGGAAATTTTCAGAATGACCCCGTCAAAGCCGTCGTCATGGGCAAGGATGTTGCTTCCCTTTCCAAGGATAAAATACCTTATTTTATTTTCCCTGAGATATTTCAGCAGTGCCGAAAGGGTCTCTTCTGAATTTATCTCCGCAAGCAGCCGTGCATTTCCGCCTATTTTAAAGGTAGTATGATTTTTAAGCGGCTCGTCCTCTTTATATTTACAGCCAAGGCTGTCACACAGCCTGCACAATTCCTCCAGATATGCCACAGTATCACTCCTCTGAATTTTTATTGTGTGATCCGGCAGGAAATCACAAAGTTATATTATGCTTCCTTGAAACGTATTCGAAAACTTTCCCTGCATCCCTGTTAAATATCAGCTCACGGGGAAATTCCGCCTCTTCAAGGAGTTTTACCGAAACCGGAATACGTCCTATCAGTCCCGAGTAATGACAGTCGGTATTTACAAGTATCTGCGTTTCGTATTTTTTGCAGGCACCGAGCATTGCAATGCAGTTTTCCGCCGTACTCCTTCCGGCTGCAACCGAGCTTTCGTTCAGTTCGAGGAATACACCGTTTTCGCTGCAGGCTTTTGCAAGCCTGTCAAAGTCCACACAGTAGGGCGCAGCGGTACAGTGACCGATAACATCAATAACCGGATTTTTCTTCACTGCATTAATATATGCGTTTGTATTTTCATCTATACTTCCCGGTCTAATTACCGGAGTATGACACGAAGCGACCACCCACTGGATACACCGGAGATCCTCAGCTGTCATATCGATATCCCCGTCAAAATTCATTATATTTGCCTCCACTCCACGAAGAACTGTGACAGAATTTATCTTCTGGGGAATTACATGCAGGTTATGAAAATGCCATACATGAGGTGCATCCGGCATTGCCATAGCGTGATCCGTAAGAGCGAACACCTCAAGTCCTGTCTCTGCCGCAGCCGCAGCCAGTTCGTTTACTGTAGAATAGGCATGGCTTGACGCCAGAGAATGGCAGTGAAGATCCGCCTGAATAAAAAGCTTGTCAGAATTGTTCATAATTTTTTACTGTTTCCACACCTTCCATGTCAAGTCCCAGCTTGTCCAGCAGCTCCTGAGCAGCATTGTATCCCATCTTCTTCTGTCTGTTGTTCATAGCCGCAACCTCCATGATGACCGCAAGATTACGTCCCGGCTTTACAGGAATAGTAAGGGACGGGACCTTTACTCCAAGAATTGAGGTATACTGGTTATCAACACCCATACGGTCGTATATTTTTTCAGGGTTCCACAGCTCCATTTCAACAATAAGGTCAATCTTTTCAGTAAGCTTTACAGCGCCCATACCGAAAAGCCGTCTTGCGTTGATGATACCGATTCCGCGAAGCTCAAGAAAATGTCTTATATTGTCCGGAGAGCTTCCCACAAGGCTTATATTTGATACCTTGCGTATTTCTACTGCATCATCGGCAACAAGGCGGTGTCCCCTCTTTACAAGCTCGATAGCCGTCTCGCTCTTGCCGACTCCGCTTTCACCGGTAATGAATACACCTTCGCCGTAAATTTCAATAAGGACGCCGTGACGGGTAATCCTCGGCGCAAGGTTAAGGTTTAAGAAAGCGATAAGACCCGACATAAAGTTGGAGGTGCTTTCCTTGCTTCTGAGCAGCGGTACTTCATACTGCTTTGCAAGCTCCAGCATCTCTGCAAAATAAGGCAGTTCTCTTGTGATAATAAGTGCCGGAAGCTTCTTTGAAAAAAGCTTGTCAAGACGTTCACGGCGCATCTTTTCATCGATAGTGGAAAGGTACGCAAACTCCATCTTTCCGATGATCTGGATACGTTCAGGGTTGAAATATTCGTAAAAGCCCATAAGCTGAAGCCCCGGACGTGTTACGTCATTTTCTTCAATAAAGATCTCCTCAGGATCCTTAGGAATAAAAATCGTTTCGAGCTTGAACTCGTCAATTATTTTTTTAAGTGATACTTTAAATTTATCTGCCATAATTACCTCCCACGGTCAAATCTCGGGCATCTATGCAATTTAACACAGCGCTGCCCCTGTCAGTTTAATTATACTATATCTTTTCCATTTTTTCAATAGATAGTGAAGCAAATAAATTTTTTATTTTCTTATCGCTGATTTCCGAATTATACAGCAGAATTTTTCCGCAATGAAAAATCTTCAAAAACCCCTTGACAAGCTATAAAAACTATGGTATAATGCAATAGTTGTAAAAAACAAATCGTATTCTCAAGACAGCTGGTGGTTGATGCCGTAAGTCCAGCCGAGGAATGTGCATCTGATATTTAATCACCCATGCTCTTTTCCTCTGAGAAAAGGGCATTTTTTGCATTATTCTTTTGATACGGTTACAAAATAATCGGAGGTGAAACTATAATGCCAAGCGAAAAGGTTTTAGAAGCTAAGAAGGCTAAGGTTGAACAGCTTACAGAGCTCCTCAAGGGTGCTGTTTCTTTCGTTCTCGTTGACTATAAGGGTATCACTGTTGAAGAAGATACCAAGCTCAGACGTGACCTGAGAGCAGAAAACGTTATTTACACAGTTGAAAAGAACTCGCTTCTGCGTCTTGCACTCAAGAATGCAGGCATCGAGGGTTTTGACGATGTACTCAAGGGAACAACTGCTATTGCTGTTTCAAACGATGACCAGACAGCTCCTGCAAGAGTTTTAGGTAAGTACGCTTCAGAAATGGAAGATAAATTCAACCTCAAGGCCGGTATGGTTGACGGTGAAATTTACGACGAAAAGGGTGTTATCGCTCTTTCCAAGATCCCATCAAAGGACGTTCTTCTTGCACAGCTCGTTGGTTCACTTCAGGGTCCTATTCAGGGTCTTGCTGCTATTCTCAAGGCTGTTGCAGACAGCAAGTCAGAAGAGGCTGCATAATTTTGGTGACATTTTCTGTCACATTCATATTTAATTTAAAATAAAAGGAGATTATTAATCATGGCTTCAGAAAAGATTACAAAGTTTATTGAAGATATCAAGGCTCTCTCAGTTCTCGAACTTTCAGAGCTTGTAGACGCTATCCAGGAAGAATTCGGTGTTACAGCTGCTGTTGCTGCTGCTCCTGCTGCAGGCGGCGCTGCTGGTGCTGCTGAAGAAAAGACAGAATTCGACGTAATTCTTGCTTCCTTCGGCGATGCTAAGATGCCTGTTATCAAGGCTGTTAAGGACATTCTTGGTCTTGGTCTTAAGGAGGCTAAGGAAGTTGTTGAATCAGCTCCTAAAGCTCTCAAGGAAGGCGTTGCTAAGGCAGAAGCTGAAGAAATCAAGGCTAAGCTCGAAGAAGCAGGCGCTACTATCGAACTCAAGTAATTTATTACAATATAATGGCTGTCGGAACTGTCCGGCAGCCTTTTTTATTTTCGTCACATCTGAAACAAAGCCATTTATCCCCAAAAATTAATCGTTATTATGAAAAGTTGAGGGAACGAAGCTAAGCTTCTCTCCGGCGTAACCTGTCGATTCTGATTTTCCCCTCTGACAGCATTTTGTTGGGTCAAGGCGACCATCCTAAGGCAGGCAGCGCAGAGTGAAGAAATGACAGCGGAGAAACTTTCAACAGGTTAATTGGGATCAGTATTAAAGCTTTGCAAAAAAAGTCTTTCATAAAACTAAAAGCGGCTCCTTTATGAAGCCGCTTTAATTATCAAAGATTTAAGCTGATTAGCCAAGTTCTGCAAAGTACTTGATTGTTCTAACCATCTGTGATGTGTATGAGTTTTCGTTGTCATACCATGAAACAACCTGAACCTCATAAAGATCATCAGCGATCTTTGAAACCATTGTCTGTGTTGCATCGAAGAGTGAACCGTACTTCATACCGATAACGTCAGAAGAAACGATAGCATCTTCATTGTAGCCGAAGCTGTCAGAAGCAGCAGCCTTCATAGCAGCGTTGATGCCTTCAACTGTTACATCCTTGCCCTTAACAACAGCAGTAAGGATAGTTGTAGAACCTGTAGGAACAGGAACTCTTTGTGCAGAACCGATGAGCTTGCCGTTGAGTTCAGGGATTACAAGACCGATAGCCTTAGCAGCACCTGTTGAGTTAGGAACGATGTTAGCAGCACCAGCTCTTGCTCTTCTGAGGTCGCCCTTTCTGTGAGGACCGTCGAGGATCATCTGGTCGCCTGTGTAAGCGTGGATAGTGGACATGATACCGCTCTGGATAGGAGCATAGTCGTTAAGAGCCTTAGCCATAGGAGCGAGGCAGTTTGTTGTGCATGAAGCAGCTGAAATGATCTTATCATCAGCTGTAAGAGTCTTTTCGTTAACACTGTAAACGATAGTCTTGAGGTCCTTGCCTGCCGGAGCAGAAATAACAACCTTCTTAGCACCTGCATCGATATGAGCCTGTGACTTGTCCTTTGAGCAGTAGAAACCTGTGCACTCGAGAACTACGTCAACACCGATCTCTCCCCATGGGAGTTCAGCAGCATTAGCCTTTGCATAAATTGTGAGTGTCTTGCCGTCTACTGTGATAGTGTTAGCCTCATCATCAGCTGTGACTGTGTGAAGATTATCACCGATTCTGCCGCAGTAGCCTCCCTGAGCTGTATCATACTTGAGAAGCTGAGCGAGCATTGAAGGCTTTGTAAGATCGTTGATAGCAACAACCTCGTAACCTTCTGCACCAAACATCTGTCTGAATGCGAGACGGCCTATACGGCCAAAACCATTAATAGCAACTTTTACTGACATTGGAAATTACCTCCTAAATATTTATATTCTTATTGTACACCAAAATCGATTCAATTTCAAGTACTTTGCGAAAAAAATAACAGATATTTTCGCACAAATTGCTAAAATCCACAAATCAAGTGCGCAAAAATACAGTTTATTGTTCATTTTATACGAATTTATAGTTTTGTTTGTCGGAAAAGCTTTATTTACGAAAACAAATGATGTATAATATCCTATAGAAGTTTACGCCGAATCCGTTTTTGCGTGGGGGGAGAATATAAAATGGAAAATTTAAAGAAATTGTTTGCTTGTTCGTCTGACAGCGTTATTATTACCGATTATGAATTTAATATTCTCTGGTGTAACCGTGATGAAAAGACATTTTCGGAGTACGGTGACAACTGTTCTGAGCTTTTTAAGGATCAGACTCTCCCACTGAACAGCGGAACGTACTACTTGAAAAAATACAATGGTCTTTTTTTCGAGTGCCGTATCATCAATTACCCTGACTGCGGAGACGGGATTTATGTTATTCAGGCTACCGGTGATGATGTAATGTATTCTGCCCTGAAATGCCGGGGCATAAAGGAGTTTATGATGAATCATTCCGGAATCGTCCGTGAGGCGGTAACAGGTATAAACTGCCTGAAAAAGTTTTTTTCCGAAACATTTGGATCATCACACAGTGCCGACCATCAGAAATGTTCCGACATTATAACCGGAAACTGCTGCAAGCTCCTTAAACCAATGGTAAATACCGTAGAGCTTATTCATTATTCCGAAGGGAATTATGAGAATTCCAGAATCGACCTTTCATCTGAGCTTGAAGTTTTTTTGAATGAAACTTCAAGAATACTGTCAGGCAATGTAGAAATCAAGAAATCCGTTGAACCGGATCTTTACATCAACGCTGATACTGACAGACTCAGGGCATTTCTTCTTTCCCTGACTGTGCTTACCTACGGAAGAAATCCCGAAAACAATATTATTTCATTTACTGCCGGACGGATCGGTGACTATGTTTCTCTGACTGTCCAGCCTGACGGAAAAGGTGTCGATTATCCAAGCGGAGTTCTGACAAAGCATGCGGTAATGTATCCCGGAGATGAAGCCAATTCTGACCTGTTTATTGTAAACCGTTTCTGCGAAACCTTTGGCGGAACATTGTTTATTTCAAATAACAATGATAAGCCGAAAAGTTACAGCGTGAAATTTCCCTTCTGCGATTCTACTGACGAAATTAAATTCAGGTCTGATACATCCACCTATGAAGACGGTGAGTACTCCCCTTATCATATTATGTACTCAGAAATCTTATATTAGCTGCAAAAGATCATATTAAGGACGCCCCGGAAGGAGCGTCCTTAAATTTTATCTTACACCTGTTGCCAGGTATTTTGCTATCGCCGCAGCGTCACGGACATTTGTTATATGATCTTCATTAAAGTCTGCTGATTCAGGGAGAAGGTCTCCGAAACCTATTGCAATCATGGCAGCGATAAATGCTGCATCACGCACATTTAACACACCATCGCCGTTGGCGTCCCCGGCTATTCCGGTGGAGATAATAAGGGGCGGTTCGTCCTCGCCATAATCCAGATTGCATTTCGGGAAGTCATCATAATAATTAACATATGTCAGATAATCAATATCATGCATATAAAATTCATAGGTTTTCGTAACACCATTTACCGTCTGTATAAGCTGATATTTAGCGCCGAGTCCACGATCGATTATTTTCATGCTGCTGTCAGAAATAAGGAAAAATGTGTCATCAGAATGGTCGTTGGTCACGTCAACAAGATACCAGTTCCCATCAATTTTAACAGCATTCCAGCCATGTATGATGCTTGTTATCATAACAGCATCAATACCCACAGCATTGCACAGAAGCTCATAGGCTTTTGCATATCCTGCACAGACAGTTTCATTCTGCAAAAAGACGGACGCTATCGACTGATCCCAGTCCCCTTTATTGTAGCTTACATTTCTCAGAAGCTCATCATGGAGGTATTTAGCCATGTCATACTCGGTTGCATACTGCAAAGCCCCGTCTATATAATCCTGTTCAACAGCCTCGATCTCTCCCTTTGCATACTGTCTTGTCGTACCGTCCTGAAATTCATCTATTACGTCAAAAGAAACACCATAAAACGGTAAAAAATGGGATGAATTGGCAAGCCAGAAATATTCCGGATGATCATACATGAATATGACTGTTATCTCGTTAATGCAGTCATAGTCATCCAGTTCCCCGTAGCTGGCATAGGGAGTCTGGGTATAATCTCCGTTTGAATTATCCACCATTTCACAGCACTTGTAAAGCTGGT
>JBJEQU010000216.1:0-10992 GCA_051881935.1 Porcipelethomonas sp.
GGGGCATGCCCTGTAAGAGAGGGCTGCCCCTGATTTACTTGAAAATTAGGTTTTTATACAGTCTGAGAGAGCGACAATTACAGACGCTCTCTATTATAATTCAGAAAATATTATTTGATAACACTAAGCAGAACACCGGCTGCAACGGCAGAGCCGATAACTCCGGCAACGTTCGGACCCATAGCGTTCATAAGCAGGAAGTTTGTAGGATCAGTCTCAGCGCCAACCTTCTGTGATACACGGGCAGCCATAGGAACCGCAGAAACACCTGCTGAACCAATAAGCGGATTAACTTTACCCTTTGTAACGAGGCACATGATCTTACCAAAGAGAATACCTGTTGCTGTACCAACAGCGAAGGCGATAACACCTAAAACGATAACCTTTGCAAATTCAAGATTGATGATCTTTTCAGCCTGTGTTGTAGCACCAACCGAAACACCAAGGAAGATAGTAATAATATTCATAAGTGCATTCTGTGCTGTATCAACAAGTCTTGAGCATACGCCGCTTTCCTTGAACAGATTACCCAGCATCAGCATACCAACCAGCGGAGCAGCTGACGGAACGAGCAGTGCAACGATAAGTGTAACAGCAATAGGGAAGATGATCTTCTCTGTTTTCGAAACCTGACGCAGCTGAGGCATCTTGATAGCACGTTCCTTTTTTGTTGTAAGCAGTCGCATGATAGGCGGCTGAATAACAGGAACAAGTGCCATGTATGTATAGGCAGCAAGAGCGATTGTACCGGTACTGATACTGAAACCTCCGCCCTGGAGGAGCTTACTTGAAACGTAAATTGCTGTAGGACCATCGGCACCGCCGATAATAGCGATAGAACCGCATTCAGCAGCAGAGAAGCCGAGAACTGCAGCACCGATAAACGTAAGGAAGATACCTGCCTGTGCAGCAGCACCTAAAAGGAAGCTTTTCGGATTTGCAATAAGCGGACCGAAGTCGGTCATGGTTCCTATTCCAAGGAAGATCAAAGGAGGATATATCTGCAGCTTTACACCCATATATAGAATATCCAGCAGACCGCCCTCATGGAGCACCTGCCCGAAATCTATGTTGGAAGCATTTGCCCACAGCTCCGGGTGATACATTTCCGCAAGGGGAAGGTTTGTAAGGAACATACCGAATGAGATAGGGAGAAGAAGCAGCGGCTCAAACTCCTTGACAATTGCAAGATACATAAAGACAAAGGAAATGAGGATCATTACGCCGCTTTTCCAGTCCATATTGGCAAGACCGCTTGAGTTAAACAGGTCTTTTATTGTGTCAACGAAGATATTTAAAACTTCACTCATTTAAAAAAATCCTTTCTGAAATATTTGCCGCACAGACTCAAAACGGCATAGTGTCACTTTGAAGTCCTGCCATAGCCCAGGCTGACCTTGACGGAATATTTTTAGCAGCTCTGACGGATTTGACTTTATAAGTTTTCCCTTCCGCCTGTCCCATTGCAGCAACTGCAGCAGATATAACAGCGATGATTTCATCATCATCTTCCGCAGTGACCGTTTTGGCTGCTGCTGGTGCAGCTGGTTTTGCGGGAGCAGCCGGTGCAGGCTTTTGCTGAGGACTGTTGCTTTTTTTGTTTTTTCCGATGGTGAAGATTTTACCCATAAGCCATACAAAAACGATAAGCAGTATAAGAGCCAGGAATACTACAGCAAGACCGGTAATAACGACCGCCCAGACATAGCTGTAACCCTGTTCGCTTACAACGCTTTCGGCCATGGTGAACAAATAAGATAAATCCATATGTCACACTCTCCTAAATTATTTTACTTAAGAAGCACTTTCCGGATATTATTTTGAAAAATCCGGCAAATATAATGCATCTGCATACAAATATAATTATACACCATTTTACATCATATTGCAAGAAAAAAATTAAATTATAAGAAAAAAATAATTCCATGTCAGAAATCCGAATGGCTGTACCGTGTTATTTACTCGGGACTTATAGTTATTTCAGCTACTTCCGGAAAATTGTTGAATCTTGCAGGAACAGGGTAGTTCCCGATACCTGAGGTAATAAACATATAGCCTGTATCAGATTTGAAAAGCCCCTTGTCATATACTTCATCCTCGTTCCCGAAAAGCTCCGGCAGGACTTTGCCGTCGTAGTAGGCAGGTCCGAAGAAGGGAACCTGTATAATACCTCCGTGGGTGTCTGCACACAGGGTCAGGTCAGCGCCGAACTGTTCATACTCTTTAAACATAGGAATATGTGCAAGAAGTACATTATATGTTTTTTCATTGAGGTCAAATTCATTTCTTAAATCAAAATATTCTGAGAAATAGGCATTGCTGATACCGTAGAAGGTGATTTCAGTGTCTTTAATAGTAAGCTTTTCAGATTCCTGATCCAGGACATCAATTCCGTTTTTTTCCATCATGGAAACATATTTGTTTGTGCGGTCATCGTGTTCACCAAGGACAAAAAAGAGCTTGTAACCCTCGTCTATGATGCCGGTCATGAGGTCCATGGAGATCTGCTTTTCCTCGTCAGAGGCATCACTTGAATGCATGTCCCCCAGAACGCATACAACATCAGGGTCGATCTTCTTTACCTTATTAATTATTCTTTTATTTGAAATCGCAAAAATATTTGTTGAAGCATGCTGATCGCTTAACACTGCAAGCTTTATCTCATTCTTTACCTTTGGGGAGCTTACTTCCTCACTTGTAACGAAAAGAAGATAATTGTTCGCCCACCACACTGCGAAGAGTATAAGAAACAGTCTTGCAAGTCTGAACAGGCAGCTTTTGCGCCTGCGTCGTTTACGACGGGGGGCAGGCGGCGGCGCACCTGCATCACCGGCAGGTGCGGGAATATGTATAACTTTTTCGTCCATATATATAACTATCCTTATTGAGTTTGTATGTGAACATCCAGCTGTCTGAAAGGAACAGTTATATTATTTTCCTCAAAAGCAGCATTTACCTGTTCTGTAATATCAAATTTGACCTGCCAGTAGTTTTCAGTTTTTGTCCAGAGCCGCACAACAATCTGCAGGCTGTCCTCAGCCTGTGTGCCGAGCCTTGCAAAGGGAGGTTCGGGTGTGTCCTCTACAAGCTTGTGGGCATTGGCTGTATCAATTATGATATCCTTTGCCCTTTCAAGATCATCTGAATAGCTGATGCCGAATTCAAAGTCCACACGGCGCATGTCCTGTTCGCTGTAGTTTGTAATAGTGGAATTTGCAACTGAGCCATTGGGAATGTAGACAGTTTTGTTGTCTGTAGTGAGTATCTTCGTATAGAGGATGCTGATGCTTTCCACAGTTCCGGATGCAGAATTTGTTTCTACAAAGTCTCCGGATTTGAAAGGCTTTGAAAACAGTATTATAAAGCCACCGGCAAGGTTAGAGAGACTGTTCTGGAGGGCAAGACCTACGGCAAGTCCTGCAGCACTGAGCATGGCGATGAGGGAGGTCATTGGTATATTGAGGATGGAAAGCGTGATAATAAGAAAAATGACGTAAAGGAGAATTTTAAGTATAGATGAGAGAAAACTAATGGCTGTGTTATCAACATTTGCTCTGTTCATGCATTTTCTGAAAAAATGAAGAATAAATTTTGATATAACAAGACCAGCTATGAAAATAAATACAGCAAAAGCAAGGGAGGGGAGGAAGCCTATAAGTCTTTCTCCGATAGCTGAAATGATTATTTCAAATTTATCAGAGTTGTCCGCTCCGCTGTTCATGGCACTCGAAATTATCTCCTCAATGGATTCTTCAGTTGTAGTGGAGGAGACCTGGGTTGTGATATTCGTAATTACTGTAGTAACGGTCATAAGAAAAAATTCCTGTTCAATAAAATAAATTATACGTACTGTTCATTTATAAATACATTATATACTCAAAATCAGTAAAAGTCAATACAGCCGGGATAGACGAAATACAGTAAAAAAACTTGAAAAAATAATTGTATGGATATTTGCCTCATTTATTCAAAACCTTATGTATAAAATATAAAAGCCTGCGGCGATAAATGTGCAAATATAACAAAAAGAATATTTAAAACAATCATTTTGCCGCATTTTTGGATTTTTACCGTTTTGTAACAGATTGAAAAAATCCGCAAAAACTTCGTCATAGTAACCAAAAATTTCATAATTAAAATGTACATTACGCTAAAAAAGTGTTAAAGAATGCTATTTAGCATTGACTTTTTGTTGTAAGTATTGTACACTATTGATACGAAAGCGTTTTTGTATTTATTATCTTTGGATAGATGCTGCGCTTTTACAGTGATTATTTTCGATCTATGTTTTTGACAGCAGTAAGGAACTTAATGAAAAGTCTGCCGGATAAAAACGGAAAGGTTATCAGTTCTTATGGTATCCATTAAAACTATTGCCGAAGAGTGCGGCGTGTCTATTGCTACTGTAAGCAAGGCACTTAACGGTCACTCGGATGTAGGCGCAGCGACCAGGGATCTTGTATGCGAAACAGCAAAGAGGCTTGGTTACCTGCCCAATGCCCAGGCAAGGGCACTGAAAACAAACAAGACATATAATATTGGTGTTTTGCTTGATGACAAGGCAAAGAGCGGACTTACTCATGCGTTCTTTTCTGCAGTCCTTGACGGATTCAGGGTCGAAGCTGCAAAAAAAGGTTATGACATTACGCTCATTAATATTCTGAACGGACAGGTCGGAACGGGTGTTATGTCATGCTATGAGCACTGCATGTACAGAAATGTTGACGGTGTTCTGGCAACGTGCGTTGATTTCTACAGCAATGAAATACGTGAACTGCTTGACAGTGAGATTCCTCTGCTTTCCATTGACTACAGAAGAGAGAAATGTTATTCAGTTTCCTCAGACAATACAGGAGGAATGAGGAGCATTGTAGAGTATGTACACAGCTGTGGGCATGAAAAGATCGCTTATATCTATGGCGACAGTTCGCAGGTTACCACCATGAGGCTTAATTCATACCTTGATACGATGAAATCCCTCGGGCTTCAGGTTCATCCTGATTATCTGCGGCAGGCTAAGTATGTTGACACAGCGCTGACTGAGAAGTACACATCAGACATGCTCAGGCTTTATGATCCGCCTACATGCATAATCGTTCCTGACGATGTCGCTGCTATCGGCGCCATGAATGCAGTAAAGAAGCTTGGAATGACTATTCCGGATGATATTTCCCTCGTTGGTTATGATGGTGTTTCAATGATTCAGCTACTTGAGCCAAGCCTTACTACATATTGTCAGGATACATATGAGATCGGAACAACTGCTGCTGATAAGCTGATAAAGCTTATCCAGAAAGAGCTGATAGATGAGGAATATGATACCATTATCAGCGGATATTTGATTCAGGGAAATACTGTCAAGCACATTTGACGGTTTTTCATACATTTTTTTCAAAAAGATTATTATATTTTCTCTGTAAAATATAATAAATTATTAAGGAGGAAAATACCCAATGAACAAGTTAAAAAGAACATTAGCACTGGTTGCAACTCTTGCAATCTCTGCAACAGCATTCGTAGGATGCGGCAGCGATGATTCATCATCAACAGCATCTTCATCATCATCTGAGGCAGAATCATCTGCAGAATCATCAGAGTCATCAGAAGCTGAATCATCAGAAGGTGAAGCTGAATCTACAGGCAGCTTCACATACAGCGGTTCACTTCCTACAGACGGCGATCAGATGACAGTTCTCTGCTGGACAGGTGATGACCTCGATGTAATGCTCAGCACATGGGAAGCAGCAGAGGGCATCGATGCTGCTAAGGTTAACTTCAAGAACTTCCAGGTAGGCGGCGGCGAAGCTGCTGCTCAGTACGACCAGTACTTCCTCGGCGGCGAAGACGTTGACATGCTCATGGTTGAGGCTGACTGGGCTCTCAAGTACATCAATGATGATACTGCTACAGCTCCTCTCTCAGACCTTGGTTTCACAGATGCTGATTTCGCTGGTCAGTATGCTTACACAATGGAAGTTGGTAAGGATTCAAACGGCGTAATCAAGGCTACTTCCTGGCAGGCTGCTCCTGGCGGCTGGTGCTACAGAACAGACCTTGCTGAAAGCTACCTCGGTGTAACAACACCTGACGAGATGCAGGCTAAGGTTTCTGACTGGGATGCTTTCCAGGCTACAGCTGCTGAAGTTTCAGAAAAGTCCGGCGGCGCAACAGCTCTCACAACAACACTGGGCGGTATCTGGCAGGCATTTGCTGCTAACAGAACACAGCCATGGGTTGTAGACGGCGCTCTTGCAGTTGATGATTTCTGCAACACATTCATTGATCTCGCTAAGAACATGAGAGACAACGGTTATGTAACAGAAGCTAACCAGTGGACAGACGAATGGTATGCAGCTGGTCAGACAGATGATACAATGGGTTACTTTGTATCAACATGGGGCTTCGGCGCAGCTATCCTCGAAACAGCAGCCGGCGGCGAAGGCGGTGCTACATACGGCAAGTGGAATGTATGCCAGGGTCCTACACCTTACTACTGGGGCGGTACATGGGCATGCGTATCACCAAAGTGTGACAACGGTGACATGGTAGCTAACTTCATGAACTACTTCACAATTGACGAAACATCAATGAAGGAATATGCACTTGCTAAGCCTGACTACGTTAACAATATGAATGCAATGCAGGCTATCGTAGACGAAGGCTCTAACAGCAACGCACTCCTTGGCGGTCAGGATCAGTTCGCAGTTCTCCACGAAGCTGCTAAGAACATCAACCTCAATGGTCTTATCACTCCATACGATGCTTCTATCAAGCAGGCATTCCTTGATGCAGTAAACGCTTACTGTGCAGGTGAAACAGCTGACGCTGATGCTTGTCTTGATGATTTCAAGAACAGAGTAGCTGAGTCTGTAACAGACATTACAGTTGAATAATTTTTATTTAAACTAAAAGCATGCTGCGGGATGGTTTACCCATCCCGTAGACATGTATTATTAATCTGATTTCTTTAGAGAGAGGTGTACTATATGGCATCTGCTGCACAAAGAAATATACGTTCTGTTTCCTATGCAAAATACGGCTATTTCTTTATTTTACCATTTTTCCTGGTGTATTGCTTTTTTCAGCTTTGGCCTTTAATTAACACTTTCATTCTTTCCGTTTACGGTAACGGTCAGAAGATCGATGAATTTGTCGGTCTTGGAAACTTTGAAGCGCTTCTGTTCGGAACCGGTATGGGTCGTTCATCAGCCGCTATTCAGGAGACTTTCTTCCAGACACTTGGTAACACCTTTATCGTCTGGATCGGTAACTTTATTCCACAGATTGCAATTTCACTTGCTCTTGCTGTCTGGTTCACAGATGCAAAGCTTAAAATTCCCGGCAAGGGATTCTTCAAGGTAATAATGTATATGCCAAACATTATTACAGCTGCTTCTGTTGCAGCACTCTTCCTCAAGCTGTTTGATGACTCAAAGTACGGCGTTGTTAATAATCTTTTATTGAGCTGGGGCGTAATCGACAGTCCTATCAAGTTTATTACAGGTGTATGGCAGTCAAGAGGAATGATCATGTTCATTCAGGCCTGGATGTGGTTCGGTAATACAATGATCATGCTTATGTCTGGTATTATGGGACTTAATCCATCGTTATTTGAAGCTGCGAATATTGATGGTGCGAGCAGCGGACAGGTATTCAGAAAGATCACTCTTCCGCTTCTCAGACCAATTATGTTATATACACTGATCACTTCTATGATCGGTGGTTTACAGATGTTTGATATTCCATACATGTACACCAAGGGTACTCAGAGAAACGAGTACACAAAGACAGTTGCGGTATTCATTTATGAGCATTTCCGTGAGAAAATGCCGAATCCGAACTATGGTTTCTCAGGCGCTGCATCAATCCTCCTTTTCATTATTACAATTGCTCTCGGTTCCATCACGTTCTACATCAATCGTGATAAGGACGCAATTGCTAAGAAGAAGGAAAGAAAAGCTAATATGAAAAAGCTTAAAGCCCAGCAGCAGCAAAGAGGGTTAGGAGGTATGGAAATATGAGTACTGAAAAGCAGCCAAAGGATAATTATACTTCCAAACTCCGTATAAAATCGGGTATACTCTTTGCAGTGTGTATTATTCTGACGCTCATCTGTCTTATTCCGATTTATATGCTTATTATTAACGCGACAAGAAGTCACGTTGAAATTCAGACACAGGTTTCCTTCCTTCCGGGAAGCAGCCTGATCGACAATATCAATACTCTGGCAACTGACCAGAACTTCAAATCATTTGACGCTCTCGTTGGTTTCAAGAATAGTGCTATAATTGCAGTTTGTTCCACATTCCTGAGTGTATTCTTCTCAGCTTTGACAGCTTATGGTCTTTATGTTTATGACTTTAAGCTCAAGGGACCTGCTTATACATTTATTCTTGCCGTAATGATGGTTCCTATGCAGGTAACTTCAGTTGGTTTCTTACAGTTCATGATTAAGCTTGGTCTTAATGACTCTTTCATTCCGCTGATCGTTCCTACAATTGCTGCACCTGCTATCGTATTCTTCATGCGTCAGTATCTGCAGTCGTCATTCCCGCTTGATATTGTTGAAGCCGCTCGTATTGACGGATGCGGTGAGTTCAGAACATTCCTTACAATTGCTATTCCTATGATGAAGCCGGCTATTGCTGTACAGGCAATCTTCGCTTTCATCGCTAACTGGAATAACTTCTATCAGCCGTCAATGATCCTCATCTCACGTAAACAGGAACAGCTCACAATTCCTATGATGATCAATGCTCTTAAGTCTAATGATAAAGTTGCAAACTATGGTGTAATTTACTACGCTATCGCACTTTCTATCATTCCGCTTATCATTGCTTATCTCCTGCTTTCACGTTTCATTGTAGAGGGTGTTGCACTCGGCGGTGTAAAGGAATAATACTTATTAAAATTACAGCAGACGTTTTCTCGTCTGCTGTTTTTATATGGAAATAGCATATAATAAAAAATCATTTTATATCTGGCTCTTATATTCGTTTTCAAGCCAGTCAACAAGCTCCTTAAAACCTTCCTCATCAAGCCGGAAGGTCTTTTCTTTTTCTATCTCCGCAAGCTCAGAACAAAGCTTGCCATGCCATATAAGTACCGTTGCTTCTTCTTTATCAGGAATAATTTTGTAATTAAAATTATTAAGACTCCCAGTAAAAATATTTCCGCATTGGTAATAATAAAGTCTTCTTAAATCAAATATTTCAGATGCACTCGTTCTTTCCATTTTTCGTACCTCTCTTATTTATAATTTTACTCGCTATATAAAATATCAATGCCATTCCACAAATTCCTGTTAAAGAACCTGAGAAATCAATTAAAACATCCCGAAGCTCATTGCTGCGTCCCTCTACAAAAATCTGATGAATTTCATCACTTATAGAATATATCAGGCATATTGCCGCAGAAATCAACGGATAGATTTTAAATTTTGATATACGGCAGGCAATAAAAGTTAAGATTCCAAGGAGTCCATATGCAGAGAAGTGTGCAGTTTTCCTTACAATGAACTGACATTGGTCAAAGAATTTTTCACGGTCAGATATGCTCAGTTCATCTATATCCGGGTGCAGAATACCGGCGAGAATTTCGGCAAAGCCACCGCTCTGGGATGATGATACCTCCGCTTTCTGTGCTGAAAAGAAGAAAATAATCCCCATCCAGCACAAGACCAGAATCCATGGAATTATGTATTTTATTTTTTTCATTTACTGTTCTCCATATGTAACGTTGATACTATACTATATTTTAGCATTCCAATGATAATACGTCAAGGCTTTTATTTGTAATTTATTTCAGATATGCTGTATGTATTTCTATTTTTCGCATTACCTTTCAGTTATAGTTTATGTCAATATAGGTCCTGATTCACGGAAAATACTATTGAAAATTGGACTTTGAAGTGGTAAAATATAGGTATAGAAAAATTATCTCCCGGGGGTGTGATACTTGAAATTATGTAAAGGACAGTATAAATATCTTTTAACCGTATACCAGCTCAGCAAATCTATGAAGGTAGTCCGTTCGGTGGATATTGCGAACAGTCTTTCCGTTACTCGTCCCAGTGTAAGCAGAATGCTTAAATGTATGGTCAGACTTGGTATTATTGAAGAGGATTTCACCACAAGTGTTCGTCTTACAGCTCTTGGCAGAGAAACCGCTGAAAATCTTTCCCAGAATTATAATATGATTTATAAATTTTTTACTGAGATACTCAGGCTCAGTGACCATGAAGCCTCTGAGCAAAGTATTATTTTTATTGCCTCTTTTCCCGAGAATACCGTTGAGAAGCTGTCACATGTCACTAAAAATACACTTTCCAAGAGAAATGTAAAATAAAATTGATTTGGGTCTTTTTTTTTGTTGGCAAATGTGATATAATTAAAGGAACAGATTGGTTTACATCTTTCGCAGTGGACTTCTGCTTTACTGCATGGGTCGATAAAACCATGATTGCCCCTGTGCCGCTTCGGGGAATTCAGTGGGGTAAATACCTCTTTATATTTAGTATTATTTGCGGCAGAATGGAGATTATAAATTTATGAAAGCTGTTATTACTGTTTTAGGAAAAGACACTGTAGGTATTCTTGCGAAGGTCAGCGGTATCTGCGCTGAATATAATGCAAACGTTATTGATGTAACGCAAAGTGTACTTCAGGACATGTTCGCAATGATCATGATGGTTGATATTTCAGCAATGAATACCGACTTTGTTGTTCTCGGAGAAAAGCTTGACGAGCTTGGAAAGTCACAGGGACTTTGCATCCATACTATGCACCAGGATATTTTTAATTCTATGCACCGTATCTGATTTACAAATGGATTTTAAGGAGAACACCTATGATAAATGCTTACGATATACTTGAAACTATCAGAATGATTCAGGATGAATGTCTTGATATCAGAACTATTACAATGGGAATTTCCCTCCTTGACTGCATCGACAGCGATATTGACAAGGCTTGTGAAAAGGTTTATAACAAG
>JBJEQU010000217.1:0-2488 GCA_051881935.1 Porcipelethomonas sp.
TCATAAATTAATAGCAAAAAAGGGACATAAACGTCCCCCTCAGAAGGCATAATGCCTTCCGGCAGCCTTTCTGCCGGAGAGCGCCTTTTCTTACTTGATAAGTTCCTTTACCTTTGCAGCCTTACCAACTCTGTCACGGAGATAATAAAGCTTAGCTCTGCGAACCTTACCGTGTCTTACGACCTCAACCTTTTCAACAACAGGTGAGTGTACCGGGAATACTCTTTCAATTCCGCAGCCGTGTGCAACACGTCTTACAGTAAATGTTTCACTTACACCGCCGTGCTTTCTGGCAATTACAGTACCCTCAAAGATCTGGATACGGCTCTTGTCGCCTTCCTTGATCTTTACGTGAACCTTGACTGTGTCACCTACTTCAAACTGAGGTACTTCAGCCTTCAGGCTTGAGCCGCTGATCATTTCTAATGCATTCATTGTTTTTTCCTCCTGATTTCCGGCATTCTTACCGCTGAAAATTCACAAGCGGCAGCGGACTGCCCTGTTTAATGTCATTTTTATGGCATAAACTCTCGCAGACAGACTGTCTGCGGACTTAAATGCTCTAATATTATACCATAATGCAGAAAAAAAAGCAATACCTTTTGAAAAAATAATTTCAGTTTTACTCACCCCGGACATCAATAACTACATACTCTGATTTACATCCGGTCTTGAAGTCGATTTCCCAGTCGGCTATCCCGGAACTTACTATAAAACTGGTGTCCCCTCTTTTTTCGATGCCGTATGTCAGACAGTTGACCCCCATCCATTCACCGGCCTTTATTATAGGAAAGAACTGTCCCCCGTGGGTATGGCCGGATAAAACAAGGTCTGCTCCCGACTCTGCCTGTGCATCATAATCCCGGGGCTGGTGGTCCAAAACTATGGAAAATTTATCTTCGTCCAGGTTTTCTGTAAGGGTCTGCATATCCGCTCTGCTGCCGCCCTTTTCCTCCACGGAATAATCCATGCGGCCTGTTATGTAGAACCTGTCATCTATGAGAATACTTTCGTCCTCGAGTATAGTAACGCCGCTTTCCTCAAGAGCCGAAACAAATTCTTCATTTGTCCATCCCCGTCTTTCTTCCTTGGTGTAACCTCTGTCATGGTTTCCATAGATATAGTACACGCCATACTTAGTGTCAAAATCTGCCAGCGCCCTGCAGCTTCCGAACATATCCTCCCTGCTTGTGCCGTCATCAACAAAGTCCCCTGTTATAACCACAACATCAGGGTTTTCACTCTGCATCTCTCTGACATACTCCCCGAATTTCTCAGCGTCAAACAATGCACCCATGTGGGAATCAGAGATCTGGACAATGCGCAGGTCTCCCACATTTTTATCAGTGCTGATGGTATAATTGGTCACATCCACCTTGTGAGCTGAATACCACCCGTAGGAAAGATACACAGCTGTTATCAGGACTGCCGCCGCCCCTGTAAAAGCGTTTTTCAGCTCTCTTCCGGATATTTTTCCGGCTATCCGTACAACCAGGTCACAGATAAGCCATATAACAACCAGATGGATCACAATAACAATCCCGTTCATCAGACCAAATCCCAGTATGGCAGCCGCAAGGAACACCGCTGTAACAATAGCCGCCAGCAGCCATGTCCTCTTATTATTTTCTCTGGCAGCTTTCCGTATGAAGCCGAATTCTCTGACTCTGCTTATAAGATACCATATCCCGAAGCCGAATGCTATTACAAGAAAAACAAAAACAATACGCCACATACTATCTGTCACTCCTTCAATTTACAGGATCTCTATACAAACGGTCTGCTGTCCTTCCCGATAACGGCAATACGCTCCACAAGAGATATTTCCGCTTTTTCTCCGCACCTGGGCATAAACTGGTCGGTCACAAGGGAAGGATTTATATTCTTTTCATTTCCTGCCGGAAGTCTCAGCACAAGTTCAGTGCCGTTACCGTTATTTCCCACGGAAATAATAGTAATATCAGGCTTTAAGTCTATTTCCTTTTCACCCTTCTTGGTTTTCTTTATTGTATAAATATGCTCCTGCTTCATAAATTCATCAAATTCAGAAGCAACATCGCCGCTGAAGGTTATTCTGAAATCCGCAAAGCCAATAGCGGTATGTTTTGTTTCAGGAGTGTAGACCTTAGTGACCTTCAGTCCCTCCGGCATTGCATCATTGAGCTTTTCCCGTATTTCTTCAGGGGGTACTTCCTCTGTGATATTAAAGTCCATTATCTCCGCTGAGCTTTCCACTCCGAGAGAAAGAGGAAGTGCAAAATTTATATAAATATGGGGATTGAAGCCTTCCGTATACCATACCGGAATCCCCGAACGCTTGAATGTTCTCTGCATACAGCGGTTCAGATCGAGATGCGAAATATATTTTGCACGTCCCCGCTTTTCAAAAACTGCCCTTATCTTAATCAAAAACATGCCCTCCCTGTTTCCTTTGTAACACCGCATGCTGAACATTTCTGACGGCAGTGGGGTGTTGTCTCTGCTCTTT
>JBJEQU010000218.1:0-10794 GCA_051881935.1 Porcipelethomonas sp.
AATATCGAGATTTGCGTCTATATCAATTTCGAGAACATCCTGTCCGTCGATCATCGAATCCCAGTACGTGTTTTCAGCCGGGATACGCAGCTGTTCAATATCGTAGCCTAAAAGGAACGGAAGCCGCAGTGAGAGCAGATACATGTCCAATTTGCTCATATTTGTGGAAACATTGGGGATTGCTTCTCCGATAACTGAAAATATCGAAGAAGGTCCCAGATTTTTCAGAATGCCGGTAAGAACAGTACGCTGTCTTTCTGTACGTTCAAAATCGGCATTCCCCACCTTTCTCAGTCTTGCATAGCAAAGTGCCTGCTTTCCGTTCAGCTCGTATGTTCCTGCACCGTCAAGATAGTCGGACGGCTCCGGCTCTCCGAACAATGAAACGCCCTCCTTGCTGTCGAGAAGAACATTTATTGCTGCCGCCTCATCTGCATTTACTTCCACTTCAACCCCACCTACAGCGTCAACTATACCGGCAAAGGACAGAAAATTAACAGATATATAGTCGTCAACCTCTATATAAAAATTTTCCTCAATGGTATCCATAAGAAGCTCCGGACCGCCATAAGCATATGCTGCGTTAAGCTTACATCCACCGTATCCGGGAACCTGTACATACGTGTCACGCATAAGGGAAACCATGTTTATTTTATCCGTACTGCTGTTAAGGGAAAGAAGTATCATCGAGTCGGAACGTCCGGTGTCTTCACCTCTTGAATCGCTTCCTATGAGCAGAATATTCCTGACATCCGAACTGTCATAAAGGGAATGGCTCGGAGCGATACGTTCCCCCGTTTCCACAATTTTCACCTTGCTTATGACCATCATCACAACTACAGAATAAATTATAAAAATTATCAGCAGGGTTATTAAAAGCCCGATAATGAACTTTGTAAGCCTTCCCATGCCTTTCTTTTTGACCTTCCGGGGACGGCTTCTGCCGGCTGAACTGTTAGTCCGCTGCTGGTTCTGGAGTCTCTGCTGAGGTCTTTGTCCCTGAGAACGTTGTCCCTGCGGACGCTGTCCCTGCGGACGTTGCCCCTGCTGGTGCTGCCCCTGCTGGTGCTGTCCCTGCGGACGCTGCCCCTGCTGACGCTGCCCCTGCGGATATTGTCCCTGTGGACGTTGTCCCTGCGGATATTGTCCCTGAGGACGCTGCCCCTGCGGATATTGTCCCTGTGGACGTTGTCCCTGTGGGTATTGTCCCTGTGGACGTCGTCCCTGCGGATATTGTCCCTGTGGACGTTGTCCTTGTGGGTACTGCTCATAATTATACTGATCCTGCGGATATTGTCCGCTGTAATACCTGTCAGGGGAGTTTGTGTTCTTTTTACCGGCAGGCCTTCCAGGAACTGAAAACGCAAGAGTGTCCTGTGCGTATGAATCCTTTCCGTCTTTCTTTGACATTTTATTTCTCCATTCTTTATGTATTTATCTTAAAAAGGGCATTATCATAAATCCGAGAAGCAGTACTGCCGCAACAAAAATAACGGCGATACGGATCGCAAGACTTTTTTTGTCATTTTTCATTATTTTACACCTCTTTTATATCTGAACCGGAAAATTTATGTGTACCATATCATTTTAACATATATTTCGGAAAAAGGCAATGGTAAAATAAAAAAAGACATCCCCGGAAGTTGGAATGTCTCAGACTATAGAAAAAACTATTCCGTACAGAACCGTACGGACCGGCAGGTTCACCCCCTCAGTCAGAGAAATTTTTTTCTGACGGATCGACATCCCAGTCGATCTGCTTTGATACAATTTCCGCAAGCGTCATTGAACCTTTCCTGTTGGGGTGGAGAGAATCGTCCTCCATATAAAGCGAATACACTGCTTCCTGACCGATAGTCCTGCAATAGTCATTGAAAAGATTATAAAGATCGATAACATTAACATTCTGTTCAGAACCGATCCTATCAAGTATTTCCCCGAACCACCTTTTTCGGAGATTCGGATGCTCTGTAATATCAAATACTCTCCCCTGCTGCTTGACAAGATAAACGGTCATTCCCTTCGCCTTTGCCCGTTTTACCATATCCGTCACAGAGGAATAATAATCCTCCTCATTGGAATGATTCACGTCATTTATACCGATAGATACAATAAAAATATCCCCTGGCTTGCCGTAATACTCAATGGCGTCAAACTGCCCGGCTTCAAGAAAGCCCTTTGCCCACTGACCACTTGTCGCCATATTGCGTATCTGCCACACCGAAGTATCGATATACTCGTCAAGGACCTGTCCCCAGCCAGCCTGAACATTGGTCTCACGGGGATAGTAGTTGCATACGGTAGAATCGCCGCAGAGCCATACTGTATGGGGAGTATCAGTGCTGCCTGACAGTTTGGTTATGTTAATTTCACTAATGGAATAGGAGCAGTCATCCTTGCCGGCTGCCCCACGGATATTAAGCTGACCGTCAGTAACAGGAATTATTACGAAATCCCGGGCATTGTCCTTCGTCATGTTCACTATTTGAAGCATATCCTCCATATAAACGCTGGTGCGGTCAGTGTCCCCCAGAGTCACATCAATTTTATAAAGTCCCTCCTCAAGGTCAACGCAGAAAGAGGAACTGTCGTCGGTAAATTCAACAGCGTCACTCAGCGCACCCTTTCCTGATGCCGGAACATTCCCGACACCCTTTCCGCTGAAGCCGTAACCGATATCCGTACTGTATTGCCTCAGCGCCCCGACAGATGTATAACCGCTCTCCCCTACTGCCCCCAGGTCAAACTGATATGAAACCGGCTGCGCCGGCTCGGGAAAGTCAGTGTTTGTTATGGTACTGCTGACAGACTCCACGGATAAGATCATCATGCTCAGAACAATGGATGCTAAGTTTATCATCTGGTAACTCCTTACTTTTACAATAAATCACAAGAGGACGCCCTTTTTAAAGCGTCCCCTATTCTAGTTAAAGTCATATTTATATGCTGAAGAATGACTGCGGATACGTCCCGGAACACATCTTCAGCTCATCCCATAATACTGTCAGTCCTCATTGTCAGCAATTTTTATCCCCAGTACATCAAGGCTCTCCTTGTCAACGGCTGCCGGACATTCCGACATAAGCTCACTTGCGTTCTGAACCTTCGGGAATGCAGTAACATCTCTCAGACTCTCCGCACCCAGCATAACCATTGCAAGCCTGTCAAGACCGATTCCAAGACCGCCGTGAGGCGGTGCACCATATTTATAAGCCTCAACAAGGAAGCCGAATTTTGCCTCTATTTCTTCATCTGTAAGTCCGAGAGCCTGGAACATTTTCTGCTGAAGCTCATAATCCGTAATACGGATAGAACCGGAAGACAGCTCCGTACCGTTAAGCACCAGGTCAAAGGCTTTTGCATACACTTTTTCCGGAGCAGTTTCGAGGTACTGTAAACACTCGTCCTTCGGCATAGTAAAAGGATGATGCATTGCAACATAGCTTTGCGTATCCTCATCATATTCAAAGAACGGGAAGTCAGTTATCCACAGGAAATTAAATTTTTCTTTCGGGATAATGTCAAGCTTTTTCGCAACAGCAAGCCTGAGAGCGCCGAGAACAGGCAGTGTAACCTTATTCTTATCCGCAATGATAAGGGCGGTATCACCCTTTTCACAGCCGATTTTTTCAAGTATAGCCATAAGCTCCTGTTCGCTGAAAAACTTACCGAAGGAGCATGAAGGCTTTTCATCTACCCATCTTACATAGGCAAGACCCTTGGCACCGATGCCCCGTACCATTTCAGTAAGCTTGTCGATTTCCTTGCGTGTCAGGACAGAAGAGGAATTTTTCGCAACAATGGCTCTTACACTTCCGCCGTTTTTAACTGCGTCCGCAAAAACCCCGAACTGACAGTCCCTAACCATCTCCGAAAAGTCCTTTATCTCCATTTCAAAGCGTGTATCAGGCTTGTCAGAGCCGAATCTTTCCATAGCTTCATTGTAGCTCAGTCTCGGAAGGGGAACGGAAATATCCATATCAAGAACATTTTTGAACAGGTAGGAAATAAATCCCTCTGTCATGGAAAGGATATCCTCCACATCCACAAAGGACATTTCAAGGTCGATCTGTGTAAACTCCGGCTGACGATCAGCTCTCAGATCCTCGTCACGGAAACATCTTGCCAGCTGGATATACCTGTCCATTCCGGCAACCATAAGCAGCTGCTTGTATATCTGGGGAGACTGCGGGAGGGCATAGAATTTTCCGTTATGCACTCTTGAGGGTATAAGATAGTCCCTTGCTCCCTCCGGAGTGGATTTCATCATCATAGGAGTTTCTATTTCAATAAAATCATTTGCATAGAAATATTCCCTTGCAGCCTTTGCTATTTTATGACGCATTATAAGATTCTGCTGCAGCGGCTGACGGCGCAGGTCAAGATAACGGTATTTGAGACGAAGCTCCTCATTTACCTTTGTATCATTTGTGATCTCAAAGGGAGTAGTCTGTGACCTTGCAAGTATTCTCAGGTCGTCAACGATTATTTCGATTCTGCCGGTTGGAATATCCGGATTTATACTGGAACGCACTGCAGTTTTTCCGTGTGCCATAAGTACAAATTCGCTTCTGCATGTGGCTGCCTTTTCAAAAAGTGACCTTTCAGTTTCGTCATTGAATGCAAGCTGTACGATTCCAGTCTTGTCACGCAGGTCGATAAAGATAAGATTTCCCAGGTCACGTATCTTCTGTACAAATCCGCCGACTGTTACCTCGACTCCTTCTTTTACAACCTCTCCGCAGTAGATAGTGCGTTTTAAACCGTTCATATTATCTGCCATTATTTTCTCCATTCCGCCGCAAATCAACGGCAAATCAGCGTGATTTCTCACGCTGAAAAAATATATTAATTATCGACCAATATTTTCATTAAGAACACTGCTGAACATTTCATCGACAGCTATATTTGAAAAATTACGAACAAAATTATCATCAAAAGCAATATCAGTCTGTTCGCCGGTCTTCATATTTTTAAGCTTAGCGGACTTTGAATTTATCTCATTGTCCCCGAGAACCATTGTAAATGAGGCTCCCAGCTTGTCCGAGTATTTCATCTGTGCTTTAAGACCTCTTCCCACAGTGTCGTATTCCACCCAGAAGCCCTCATCCCTCAGCGACTTTGCAAGCTTCATGGCACAGGGAACTGCCGTCTCGTCCATCGGTGCAATATAAAGACTGCATCCGAACTCCTTTTCAAAGCATGCCCCCTGATTTTCCATAGTGAGGATAAGTCTTTCAAGTCCCATTGCAAAACCAAGCGCAGGAGTTTTCTGTCCCCCAAGCTGCTCAATAAGTCCGTCATAGCGTCCGCCGCCGCAGACAGTACCCTGCGCGCCGATATCCGTTGTAACGAACTCAAAAACAGTCTTTGTATAGTAGTCAAGACCCCTTACTATCTTCGGGTCAACAGTATACTCAATACCAAGATTTTCAAGGTATGATTTAAGCTTTTCAAAATGCTCCCTGCATTCATTGCAGAGATAGTCAAGGATAAGAGGCGCATCCTTTGCAATTTCCGAGCATACCGGACTCTTGCAGTCGAGAATACGCATAGGATTTTTTTCAAGCCTTGAAAGGCATGTATCACAGAGCTGATCCTTTTTATTTTCAAAGTATGCTTTCAGTGCTTTGTGGTACTCAGCTCTGCACTGCGGACATCCGATGGAATTTATTTTAAGCTCCACATTTTTTATGCCCAGACTGTTAATTATGTCATTTGCCATTGAAATAACATCTGCGTCAGCGGACGGAAGGGCGCTTCCAGCCATTTCAACGCCGAACTGATGAAATTCCCTCAGCCTACCCGCCTGGGGACGCTCATGGCGGAAGCAGGAAAGTATGTAAAATACCTTCTGCGGCATTGCTTCATTGAGAAGTCCGTTCTGCATCATAGAGCGGATAGTACCGGCAGTACCCTCCGGACGGAGTGTAAATTTGGTTTCCTTAGCTATTACCGAGTACATTTCCTTCTGAACAACATCGGTAGTCTCCCCTACAGAGCGCTGAAAAAGCTCGGTATTTTCAAATGTAGGGATACGGATCTCTCTAAAACCGTAATCGGATGCTGCTTCCTTCACTACCCTTTCAACGGTATGCCATTTGTGAATGTTTTTCGGTGTAACGTCTTCTGTTCCATTTGGTCTTTTGATATTAAGTGCCATCAGGATTTCTCCAATCTTCAGAAAAATTTATTCAGTATATAATTATCAGATACGCGGATTTCCGATCTCACGCCAGTCAAGGTCTCCCCTTTCAAGGGCAAGGATAAGCGCCTCGGCGGTTGCAATATTAGTAGCCACAGGGACATTGTGAACATCACACAGTCTCAGCAGATTTATATCATTCGGCTCGTTTGCCTTGGGGTTTATCGGGTCTCGGAAAAACAGAAGTACATCTATTTCATTGCATGAGATCCTGGCGCCGATCTGCTGACCGCCTCCCTGCTTTCCGCTGAGATAGCGTCCGATCTCAAGTCCGGTCGCCTCGCTTACCAGCTTTCCTGTAGTACCGGTAGCGCAGAGATTATATTTAGACAGTATGCCGCAGTAAGCGGTACAAAACTGAACCATAAGTTCTTTTTTAGAGTCGTGAGCAATTAAAGCTATTGTCATTTGAGGATCCTTTCCATTACGCAGAAGTGTAATTTGTTTTTATTATAAAAGAAAGTTAAAGAAAAAATTACAGAATATAAATATAAATTAACATAATTTTTGTATACTACTTCATAGTTTATTATACCATAAATTCGTGAAAAGTCAAAGAATTTTTTTGATGTATTATAAAAATTGTATGTAATTGACTATTTTTTGTGTTAGATATTATACAATCTGACAAAAATGGTCCTTTACTGTTTTTTCACATCAATTGTCTGACAATCGTTATTTTATCTGATAACATTCATATTAAAACGAACGGGACAAAGTTATACAGAATGCAGAAAAATCTAAAAAGAACGGGCGAGAACTGCTCGCCCGATACCTGATTATAAACTGTTTTATTGTTCCTACTGTGCGTTATCTACGTTATTCTCCGGTTCTTCGCCGGCTAACTCTGAAACAGTAGTCTCAGTTGTCTCCGCAGTAATTACGTTTCCGTTTTCATCAGTAATCGTTGTAACGGTTGTTTTCTGCGTATCCGGCAGGAAGTTTATCGATTCATAATCATTGATATATCCGCTTTCAGGATAATTCTTATAATAAGCCTGAATAATACTTCTTATCATATATTTTGAATATTCACCGCTTTCGACCATTCCTGCAAAAGCTATCTTCGGATTATCTGCCGGTGCAAAGCCGATAAATGAAGTATCTGTTACGTTCTTTCCGTCACGCCAGTTCTGCGGCGTACCTGTCTTTATCGCAACATCAAAGCCCAGATTGGAGAGAGAATACTCATAAGGAAAATTATTTTCCGAAGCCAGTATCATTCCCTGGGTAATATAATCATAAACATAATCGTTGTTAAGACTGATACGGGAAGCGACCTCCGGCTCATGCTCTGAGATCTTTTCTGTCATTGAGTAATCATAAATGCTGTCCACGAGATGTGGCTTATATCTGACGCCTCTGTTGGCGATGGTAGATGCCTGAACTGCCATCTGAAGCGGTGTTACAGATGTTTCCGACTGTCCGATACCTGCCTGAAGTACCTGACCGACTGTCCAGTCTGCACCGAGGTCATTGAAAGTCTCAGGATTTGCAAATGCTCCGGCATAGTCGCCTGTTTCAAGACCTGTATGCTGACCGAAGCCGTAAAGTGCCGCATATTCGGAAAGCTTGTCGATGCCAAGACGGCGGCTAAGCTCATAAAAATAGATGTTGCAGGAAACTCTGAGAGCTTCCGCCACTGCTATATCGTTATGATATCCGGTACATCCTACATTTATATCATAGAATTCATATCTCTGATTACACCGGAAGGTTGACTGTCCGGTAACGATACCCTCATTAAGTCCGGCTGTAGCAGTAATAGTTTTGAAGGTTGAACCGGGACGGTAAAGACCGCAGGTGGCACGGTTTAACAGAGGGGTATTATCCGCATTGAGTATGTCGTCATAGTTGGACTTGTAATCCATAAGATTATATGTGGGACTTGTTGCCATTGCAAGAACGGAGTTGTCCTCAACATCCAGAACTACAACTGCACCGCAGCTTACTTCGGAATATTCCCCCATAGTACGCAGATAGGCAGTGAAGTTATCTAAAATAGCCTGCACATCACGCTGATACTGACTTTTGATAGTAAGCTTTACAGTGTTTCCGCCCTTTGCTTCGGTAGTGACATCCGAGGAAATGATCTGCCCGTCGGTAACAGTAATTGTCTTTTCGCCGTCCTTGCCTCTGAGCTCATCCTCCATGGCGCTTTCAATACCGTTCTTTCCAACAGTATCGTCCATGGCATAGCCCTTTTTCTTCAGTTCCTCATATTCTTCTGCGAAAATCGGTCCTACCGTTCCTATTTCATGGGGCAGAACATCTCCCTGAGAGATCTGTCTCACCGCATCCTCAACTATATTTACTCCCTTGAGCTTTACCCCCAGCTCCTTGAGCTGAGTTACCACTTCCAGCGAAACATCCTCGCAAAGTGTAAATGTATTGCTCATGGAAAAATCTCTCAGCAGCATTTCGTAGCGTATGCCGGCGAGGGTACGCTGCTGCTCAGGCGTATATTCCTCACTGTCTATTTTATAATCATCAATAAGCTTGTCGATACAGTTTTCAGCAGTAGCATAAACATTTACGCCTACCAGTTCCTTCAGCTTTTTCACATCGCTTTCGCTGTCCTCTTTAAACTCATATGGAGCCGAAGCGGTAACCGGGATCGAATCATTCCATGTAAGACCGTGTTCTTTGAGGATTTCCAGCGTCTCAAGAAGAATTTCGTTTCCCTCCTGTGCATCATCTGGAAAACGTGAAGCGTCGATTATAACGTTGAAGCCGACCTTGTTTTCAATGATCTTATCTCCATTATAGTCAACGATCTGTCCACGGGTCGCCTTGATTGGCTGGGTATAGACGGATGTATATTCTGACTCTTTAAGATAGGCGTCTCCGTTTACTATCTGTATGGTCATAAGTCTTACGCATCCGAGGGCAACAGAAATTACAACGAGAATTGCCAGAAAGGCAGTTCTAAGTCTTGCAAGAATCTCTTTCATTTTGCTCAGTCCTTTACACTTTCATTGCTTCTTCGATAGTTTTTGCCTTCTTCGGATAAAATCTTCTGACCACCTGCTTTACGATAAGATAGATAACCGGAGATACCAGAATAGTATAAAGAATACATGGAACCGAAATATCCGAAAAGACATACCCCGCTCCTTCATAATCCCACATTGCATAATAAAAGAAATAATCAAGTATCTGATAGATAAAAGTACACACAGCTGTCATAATTACAACATTTATCCCGTTCTTGAACAGGAAATGTCTGAAAATAATCGTTGACCCTACAGAAAAAGCAATGAGGAAAACACTGCTGAATCCGAAGAACGTCCGTCCGTATGCTTCATCGATAATGAGTCCGCAGACTCCTCCCAGCACAGCCGATGTGTATTCCCCCTCGTTCATGCATATGCATATGCAGAGAGGAATAAAGTATATTGGTTTTACCCCACGTCCTACATTAATTAAAATTGCAGATACGAAAATCAGAAATATGTAGATAGTCCAGCGTACAACAGCGTAATATCTGATTTTCTGAAATCTGTTCATAGGTCTGATTGGCATTATTCTTCACCGCTTTCAGGGGTTTCCTGTGAAACCGTTGTTTCTTCCGCTGTATCCGCCGGGTCCTTTTCAGGTTCGGTGGAGACTTCTGTTGTTTTGTCGCCGAGATCGCCGGTGGGGATCTGTTTTTCCTCCTCTACCCTGTCAAATTCTGTAATAACCATTACATTGCTGACCTTGAGAGGGTCTACAGCCGGTTCGATAACAGCATAAGCCGTAAGACCGCTTTCCTCAATGCCGGTTTCGGTAACATTGCCGATTATATAGCCCTGAGGGAACTGTCCGCTGTTTCCGGAGGTTATAATAAGGTCACCCTTCTTTATCTTGTGATCCTTGTCAAGATATATCATCTTGCATTTTCCGTCGGCAGCATAGCTTAAACTTCCCTCGATAATTCCCGTATCACGGCTTTCAACACAAAGTCCGCCGATGGACAGATCCGGGGAAAGAATAGTTCTTACTGTTGAATAGGATTTTGCAACATCGGTGATAATGCCCACAAGTCCCTCCGATGTGACCACCGGGTCATAGAGCTTTATACCGTCGTTTGAACCCTTATCTATAATAAATGTTCCGTAAGGATCATTGGCTGTTCTTGAGATCACGGTGCATGGAGGTGAAAGGACAAAATCCTCATTTTCTTCCTTGATGCCGATAAATTTTCTCAGATCCTCGACCTCCGACTTCATGTCCTCATAGTCTATAAGGCGTTTGTTAAGCTCTGCGACCTGTTCACGAAGCTGCTGATTTTCCTCCACATAGACTTCTGAATCAATAAACAGGTCTATTACAAGAGATACCTTATCGGAAATGGCATTTGAAAATTTCTTGATGGGATTCAAGATCGTTCCGATGATCTGCGAACCGCCGGTGGTACTGCCGTCCCTGGCAATAGAATAAAGACCGATACCGAGAAAGAATGCAGCAATACAGACGATGACCCTGAATTTAAAACTTCTGAAAAATCCGTTCACTTCATATTCTCCTTTCCTGAATCACAGAAGAAGCCTTAAGGCAATACCGCATAATTATTGTCGTACAGATGCGCAGTCAGATTTTTTGTC